>CAZZWW010000001.1:0-32964 GCA_964657815.1 Vulcanimicrobiota bacterium
CCGCACTCTCCAACATAACGACCAGAAAGACCGCATAGTAGCCGTAGCCGGCGATGATGCCGGTCACGGTGTCGGGATTGAAGATGTGCACCGGCCGCCCTTCTCTGGTTTCGCCCGGGCAACGCGCGATCTGGCAGGATGGTCACGCGTTGCCGACCGCGCCCTTGAACGAGCTGCTGTTTGCCGTGATGAAGCACGACCGGCGCAACGCCGGTCGAGGCTTTCGATCCGTGCAGACGTTCGCCGACCTTTATGGCCATCTCCGCTTCACGGTGCTGCCGCCGCTTCACTTCGTGCTGGCGGTCTGGGCGAGCGCGCACGCGCTGCTGCGCAAGCGCGACGTGGGGGCTGCGCTGGGCTGGATCGGCCTGATCTGGCTCGTGCCCATCGTCGGCGTCCTGCTCTACGTGCTGCTCGGCATCAACCGCGTACAGCGTCGCGCCGAACAATTGCGCCGCCCGCAGCGCAACCGCGCCCGACCGAAGACCGACGTCGATCGGGACACGAACGACGATCTCGAGGCGCTCCAGCGGGGCATCAGCCGCGTCTCGCGCCGCCCGCTGGAGACGGGGTCTCATTTCGTCATCTATCAGAACGGCGACGAAGCCTACCCGGCCATGCTCGACGCGATCGGGAAGGCGCAGAGGAGCATCGGGATCAGCAGCTTCATCTGGCGCACCGACGAAAGCGGCATGCGCTTCATCGAGGCGCTGGCAGCGGCCAAGGTCCGCGGCGTTGACGTGCGCGCGATCATCGACGGCATCGGCGGCAATTGGGTTCTGTCCGAGGCCTATCACGCGCTTCATCGCAGGGGCATACCGGTTGGACGCTTCCTGCACTCGCCGCTGCCCTGGCGCATGCCGATGGTCAACCTGCGCTCGCACAAGAAGATCCTCGTGATCGACGGCGCGGTCGCCTTCACCGGCGGCATGAACATCGCCGACGAGAATGTGATGCGCACCCATCCACGGCATCCCGTGCAGGACACGCATTTCAAGGTCGAGGGCCCGGTCGTGGCGCAACTCGTCGACGCCTTTTCCGACGACTGGGCTTTCGTCATGAAGCAGGAGATCGAGGGACCGGCCTGGTTTCGCCAGCTTGAGCCTGCCGGCCAAGCCAAGGCCCGGGTGATCACCTCGGGTCCCGACCAAGACCTCGAGAAGATAGAGTTCTGCGTCATGCAGGCGATCGCCTGCGCGCGCTCAAGCCTCTACGTCATGACGCCCTACTTCCTGCCCGACGAGCGGCTGCTCACGGCGCTGTCGCTCGCCGCCATGCGCGGCGTCGTCGTCCACGTGGTCATGCCGCGCCAGAGCAATCATCGCTTCGTCGATTGGGCGGCGCGGCAAAACATCGGCACGATGCTGAAGGACGGCGTCAACGTATGGCTCGGACCGCCGCCGTTTCGGCACACAAAGGTCATGGTGGTCGACGGCGAGTGGGCGCTCATCGGCAGTGCGAACTGGGACATGCGCTCGTTCCGACTCAACTTCGAGCTTTGCATGGAGATCTACGACGCCGCCATCGCGCAAACGCTGCAGCATTTCGTGTCAAGCCACCGTGGCGAGCCCCTGACCAACAAGGAGCTGAAGGCTCGCTCGCTGCCTGTGAGGCTGCGTGACGCCGCCGTACGGCTGGCGATGCCTTACCTCTAGGATTTCCTCAACGACCGCCGATGCGCCCCACCTTCGGCATCGCGGCGAGTTGGGCTTTCCCGAAGAGGTGCCCTTGCAGGTAGGTGATGCCCCAGTCCGTGAGGATGCAGGCCGTCTCCTCGTCCTCGACCCATTCCGCCACGGTCGGAATCTGCAGGTTGCGGGCAAGGTCGATCAGCGTGCGGATGAAGAAGCGATCATCCTGCGACGAAGCGAGGTTCTGGCAGAAGGCGCCGTCGATCTTCAGGAAATCGACCGGCAGCTGGCGCAACGTTTTAAAGGAGGAATGCCCGGAGCCGAAATCGTCGATGGCGAGCTTGACGCCTAGCGGTTTGATCGCGGCGAGCGTCACCCGCGTCGCGTCAATGTCGCCGATGGCGCACGTCTCCGTGACCTCGACCGTGAGGCGCCTCGCCGCGTCCGGCCGCAGGCGAGAGGCGGTTCGCAGGTGCTCGAACCAGCACGGGTCGGCGAGGCTCGCCGGCGACGCGTTGATCGACAGGCGCAGCTTACGATCAGCCGTCATAAGCGAGAAGGCGAGCTCGATGACCCGGCGGTCGATTAGCGAGACCAGACCGTCCTTCTCGGCATTGGCGACGAGCGCGTCGGGCATCATCGGCGGCCCGTCGGGCCGCATGATGCGCACGAGGCCCTCGTAGAAAGCGACGTTCCTGGTGCGGGCGTCGACCACCGGCTGCAGCGCCAGGGCGACACGCCCCTCGTTCAAAGCGAGCAGGATCTCGTCGGAGCTGCGGGCGGAGGGGCGCGAGGCGTTACGGCTCAGGCCGGGCTCGTAGCGCACGTAATCGGGACCTGTCGGTTGACGCGCCGCCTCGAGCGCCTCCTCGGCGAATTGAAGCAGCGCCTGCGGCGTGCGCCCGTGTGCCGGAGCGATGACTGCGCCGACCCGCGGCGAAAGCTTCGGCGAATCCGTCTCGGCCGAGGTGATGGCGGTGACGAGCCGCTCTGCCGCCGCCTTCGCCTGCACCTCGTTGCAGGCCTCGAGCAGCACGGCGAACTTGGTGCCGGCGTGCCGCGCGACGACCTCGTGCGAGCGCATCTGGAGTCGCATGCGCGCTACGGCCTCAACGACCTGGGCTTCTGGGACCGGCTCGGACGAGCCGGCGAGATCGAGGCCGACGAGGAGCACGGCGAAGGTCGAATTCTTGCGCGCCGCTAGAGACAGCTGGCGGGCGAGGTGCTCGACGAAGAAGGCCCGGTTGAACACACCGGTGGCCGCGTCTCGTTGCGCAGACGCGCTCTGCTGACGCTCCGCTTCGAATCGCTCGGTGATGACGCGGATGATCCCGTGGACGCGCGAGGGGCGATCGCCGGCATCTGCGAACCAGCGCCCGGTATCCTCGACCCATACCGGCGAGGATTGCGCGCGCTTGTGCTCGACGAGACCGTAGATCGCCTTGAACACCACACCGCCACCGGCATCGCAGCCACCCGGCACCATGATCGCCTCGTATCGTGACGAGGGGCTCTCCGTCGCGAGATGCTCGGCGAAGCCGAGGCCGGTCACGACCAAGTCGATCGGCGGGAGACCGGGGACGAGGGCATAGCTCGGCGACCACGTGATCTCGTCGCTGGCGAGATCCCAGTCGTACACTACCTCTGTCGGTGCGGAGAGGGAACGGTCCTCCGGAAACAGCGGGTCCGGCCTGAGGCCGGAGCCGAAGGCGTTGCTCGAAACCTGCACCCTGGTCTCCGTGGCGCGACGCTGCCGACGCAGCCGTATGCAAGGTAGTGCGGCCTCCCTAACAATCCTTTAGGGTGACCGCCGATGCCATAGGGTCAACCTCGGTTCTTGCGTTCGCGCAGAGCGGCAAAGACGTTTTCGCCATCGGCATCCGCCATGCCCATCGCCGCCTTCAAGTCGGGCTCGTCCGCCCGCAGGAACGGATTCGTGGCCCGCTCGATCGAGATCGTCGTAGGCAACGTGGGCTCTCCCTTGGCCCGCAGTGCCTCGATCGCCGCCGCGCGTTCGACCAGCAAGTCGTTGCCGCCGTCGATGCCTACCGCAAATCTCGCGTTGGACTGAGTATACTCGTGCCCGGCATAAACCTCGACCGAGCCGGGCAGCCGGGCCAGCTTCATGAGCGAATGATAGAGCACGCTCGGCGGCTCCTCGAAAGGTCGACCGCAGCCGAGCGCGAACAACGTGTCGCCGGCAAAGAGCAGGTCTTCCGCCTCGAACCAATAAACGATGTGCCCGCTGGTGTGGCCGGGGGTCTCCAGCACTTTCGCCTTCAGCGATCCTACCTTGACGTAGTCACCTTCGCCGAGCGCAAGGTCGAGCTTGCCGATTTTCCCCTCCTCCTTGGCCGGCCCCACGATCCGGGCGTTCGGATAGCGCTTCTTCACCTCGGGGATACCCTGGGTGTGATCGGCATGGTGGTGCGTGACCAGGATATCGGTGAGCTCCCACCCCTTCTCTTCCAGCGCTTTCAGGACCGGCGCCGCTTCAGGCACGTCGATCGACGCCGTCGCCCCTGCGTCGGGATCGTGGAGCAGCACGCCGTAATTGTCGCTGAGACAGAGGAACTGATGGACGTGGGCGGGCATGCGGCGGAACTCCTGGACACGAAAGGCGTCCGCTAACGATACGGTCACGGCCGAGGTTGCCGCAGGTGCAAGGCGGCGGCGGTTGTGGCAAACTCCAAGTCATGGCTCTCGACGTCGTCGACCTGCGCACCTTCTACGCCACGCCTCTCGGCGCCATGGCCAAGCGCCTGATCGGTCGTCTTGTACGCGAGCGCCTCGCCTCCTGTTGCGGCACGTCGGTGCTCGGCATCGGCTACGCCGCGCCGTTCCTCGACGTATACCGCGACGAGGCGGTGCGAGTGCTGGCCTTCATGCCGGCCGAGCAGGGCGTCGTGAACTGGCCGGCCGCCGGCCGTTCGGCCTCGGCGCTGGTCGACACCGGCACCCTGCCCCTGCCCGACAGCTGCATCGACCGTGTCCTGCTGATCCATGCCCTCGAGATCACCGAGCATCCCCGCGACCTCCTCGCCGAGGTCTGGCGCGTGCTGACACCGGGTGGTCGCGTCGTCGCGGTGACGCCGAGCCGTGCTGGGCTGTGGGCGCGGGTGGATTCGACGCCGTTCGGGCACGGCCAGCCCTATTCTCGCTCGCAGCTGCGCGACCTGATGCGCGAGACCTTGTTCTCGCCGACCCACTGGACGGAGGCGCTCTACATGCCGCCGATCGGCCGCCAGCTCTTCCTGCGCTCGGCGCCGGCGTTCGAGAAGATCGGCGCGCAGCTCGCCCTGCCTGGAGCCGGCGTACTTGTGGTCGAGGCGCAAAAGCAGCTCTACCGGCCGATCCTTCGGCGCCAGCTTTCGCGGAGCATGGCGCCGGCGTTACAGCCGGTGCTGGTGCCGCTTCCCGTCGGCGCCGTGGCGCGCGAGGGCACCGTTGAAGAGCCCTGAGGCGCTACCCATGTCTCTCGTCGGCCGAGCTTTCGGCCGGAGATCATCATCATGACCGCGACTGCTACGGGTTTCGCCGGCCGCTATGAGCCGGCCAGCGATATCGACGTCGCCGCCACCATGAAGCGGCTGCGCTGGCTCGCCAACTTCCTCGACACCGCCGTTCGGCTGCCCGGCGGCTTCCGCTTCGGTGCAGACTCCATCATCGGCCTGGCGCCAGGTGTGGGCGATCTCGCGACGGCGGGCATCGCTTGCTATTTCGTTTACGAGGGCAAGCGACTCGGCCTGCCGAAACGCGCGTTGGCCGCAATGGCCGGGAACGTCGCGCTGGACCTGGTTCTCGGTATCACGCCGGTCCTCGGCGATCTTGCCGACACGTGGTTCAAGGCCAACGTCCGCAACCTCGCCATCATCGAGAAGCACGTCGGCCGCCAGCAGATCTGATCGGGCTGCGACGATCGGGAGGCGCTTGGGGAAGACGGCGCGATTGCGCGGCCTTGCCTCTGGACGTAAACGTGAGGCATGCCTGCGAATAACCCGCGTCTCGCCCGCTCATGGATGTCCTGGTTGGGCGGCCTTGCTAGCCCGACCAAGGTTCTGCGGTTGGCCAGCGTTCTCGTGCCCGGGCTGGCGGGTGTTACCGTTTTGCTCTTCGCGGTGGGGCTGACATTTGCCTACCTCGGCCCCGACGACTATCAGCAGGGCCGCACCGTTATGATCATGTACCTCCACGTGCCGGCAGCTTGGCTCGCCATGATGGTCTACATGGTCATGACCGCCGCAGCGCTCGGCACCCTGGTCTGGCGCCATCCCGTGGCCGACGCTGCGCAGAAGGCCGCCGCACCGCTCGGGGCTGGCTTCACCTTCATTTGCCTCACCACCGGCTCGCTCTGGGGCAAGCCGATGTGGGGCACGTGGTGGGTGTGGGACGCGCGGCTCACCTCCGTGCTCATCCTTTTCTTGATCTATCTAGGCCTTGTCGCGATCTGGCAGGTGTTCGAGGACCCGGGCCGCGCCGCCAAGGCCGCCGCGATCTTCACGCTGACCGCCGTCGTCATTATCCCCATCATCCACTTCTCGGTGCAATGGTGGAACACGCTGCACCAAGCGGCATCCTTTGGCCTCAACGGTTCGGCCGTGGCCAAGCCGATGCTGTGGCCACTCTTCACCATGGTGCTGGCGTTCACGACGCTGTTTTTCACCCTGCACCTCGCGTCGATCCGCAACGAGATCCTGCGCCGCCGCCTGCGCCGCCTGTCGATCCTCGAAGCGAGCAGCGCGGAGCGCAACGAGCCGTCCTTCGGCTCCTCGGTGGGCTCGCCGGTCTGATCGCATGGAGCACGATCCCCATACCGGCTTCATCGTCGCCGCCTACGTCATCTCGGCGGCCGTGATCGCCTCGATGATCGTCGTCATCGTCTCCGATGGTCGCACGCTGCGCCGCAGTCTGTCGCGCTTCGGCACGCGAGGCCTCGATCGCGAGTGAACGAGACCGAAGACGAGGTGGGACTGGAAGCGTCCGAGCAGCGCCGCGCTTGGCTTGTCTTCGTGCCGCTCGCTTTTTTCGCGATTGTCGTCGTGCTGTTCGTGCTTCGCCTTGGCGCCGGGGACGCCTCGCGGCTGCCTTCCGCCCTGATCGGCAAGCCTGTGCCGGCCTTCGCTCTGGGTCCGGTCGACGGACTCGGCAAGCCCGGCCTCGCGGCTGCCGACCTCAAGTCTGGCAAGGTCACCGTCGTCAATGTGTTCGCGTCCTGGTGCGGCCCCTGCCGTGAGGAGGCGCCGGCGCTTCTGCAGCTCTCCCAGCAAGGCCTTCCTCTCGTCGGGATCGCCTACAAGGACAAGCCGGAGAACACCCGCCGCTTTCTCGCCAACGACGGCGACCCGTTCAAGGCGATCGGCGCAGACTCGACCGGACGCACCGGCATCGACTTCGGCGTGTACGGTGTCCCCGAAACCTACGTCGTAGACGGCAGCGGCACTATCACAGCCAAGATCGTCGGGCCGCTGACGGACGACGCGATCCGCAAGGAGCTGCTGCCGGCAGTGGCCCGAGCTGAGCTTGCCGCGAAGCGCTGAGCTTCTACGCGCGGCGGCCCAGGTGCTGCCCGGCGTCGACCGCCAGGAATTGTCCGGTGACCGATAGCGCCTCGGCGAGGTAGAGCACTGCCGACGCGACCTCGTCCAGAGCCACCGCGTGGCGCAGCGGCACAGCCGCCACTTCACTGGCGAAACCTTCTTGCCCCTCGACGATGTTCGGCAGCACAGGGCCCGGCCCGATGGCGTTAACGCGTACGCCCTTCGCAGCGAAGGCCTGCGCCATGATCTGCGTGGCGCTCCACAGCGCCGATTTCGCCAGCGTGTAGGAGAAGAAGTTCGCGTCGGGGCGAAGGATGCGCTGATCGATCAGGTTGACCACGCAAGAGTCGTCGCTCCCGCTGCATTGCGCGTGTAAGGCCGATGCGAGGAGCACCGGCGCTCTTAGGTTCACCGCTATGTGGCGCTCCAGGAGGGCGACATCGAGGACATCGGCCGTATCGGCCTCGAAAATCGCCGCGTTGTTCACCAAAAGCCGCAGCCGATCGCTCTTGCTCGCCCGTGTGACAAGATCGGCGCAATTCGCTGGATCGGCCAGATCGGCGCCGAGCGCGCTGGCGGGATATCCCGACGCAGTGAGCGCCTCCGCTTCCGCCTCCGCGCGAGGCAGCGAGCGCGGGCTGGCGTGAAGGACGACGGCGTAGCCTGCACGCCCAAGGCGTTGCGCGATCGCGAGCCCGATGCGGGCCGAGGCCCCCGTGACCAGCGCCGCGCCCTTGCTGCTCATCGCCGGCCTGCCCTTTCATGTCGATCACGCCAACCTCTTACCCCGCCACCAAGGCGGAAACCAAGCGTTCACCAAGACACATTGTGCGCGACGCTTGTTGCAAAGTTTTCAGTCTCGCTAGACTTGCAAATATCACGATATTTTTCGACGAGTAAGTAAACAGCGTAAAATGAAGCATGACATTCCGGAATTCAGAGGTTGTAAAGGATAACGGCTCAACTTTTAATAACCAAGGCGACGTATCTGAGGATGCATACGGCACCCCCGGCCCGGAGATTCCCATGACGCGCCTTCGCCTTCTCGCCTGCACCTTCGGCCTCGTGGCCAGCACGACGTCGGTCTTCGCGGCCGACCTGCCGTCACGCTACGCGCCGGCGCCCTACTACGATGCCGCGCCAATCTTCACCTGGGGCGGCGTCTACGCCGGCATCAATGGTCAGCTCGGCATCGGGAGCTTCACCCAGGGCGGCAACCAAGTATTCGGGTCGGCCCTCGGTGGCCTCGGCGGCGCGACGCTCGGCTACAACTATCAGCAAGGCCAACTGCTGGTCGGCGCCGAGGCCGATGCTGAGTTCGGCTCGATCTCGGGCCATGGAAACTTCGGCCGCGCCACCAGCGGCTCGGGCGTGATGAACGGACTAGGCACCATCCGCGCCCGCGTCGGCTACATCTGGAATCAGCGTCTGCTGATCTACGCCACCGGCGGCTACGCAGGCACCGTCCTCAACGGCAAGATCTCGGACTACGCCTTCTCGCCGAACTACGTGCTCAACGAGGGGCACTACCTCAACGGCTACGCCGTCGGCGCTGGTGTGGAATACGCGCTGACCACCAAGATCTCGATCAAGGGCGAGTACCTCTTCACCGGCTTCGGCGCGCATCAGTACTTCGCGGGCACCCGCGACACCGTGGCCTCCGGCGCCAACATCAGCCTGATCCGCGCCGGTCTGAACTACCACTTTTAGGCGGATCAAATCGGCAGGGCGTCTGCGACCTCCTCCAGGCGCGGACGCCCGTTGAGGTCGGGCGCGACGCACGCGCGCTGGATCTCGCGCGCGGCCTCGCTGTCGCTCATGGAACGATCGAGCAACTCGCCAAGGAGCAAGCCGAAGGCGAGGACGTCGAGCTTCTCCAGCGCCGATGCGACATCCGGCGGCAAGAACGAGGCCGCCCCGAAGTCGCTCAGCACGGCCTTGCCGGAACCGCCGTCCCAGAGAATATTGTGGGCGTAAAGGTCGCCGTGAAGCAGGCCGCGCCCATGAATGTGGGCTCCTGCACGCGCGATCCCGCCGGCGATCTTGAGCGCAACGCCCGCAGAAAGATCGAACCCCTCTTCGTAGACGTCGCGGCTGCAACTGGCGAGGCTCGGAGGGTCCGCCAGGACACGCCAATGCGAAGGGAGCAGCGGCATGACGAGAGCATCAATGCCGTCGGGGTGCCCAGCGACGCAACCGATCCCGCCGGCGACATTGGGATGCGCGCCGGCAGCGAGGCAGGCCGCCATCTCGCGGCCCGGCAGTCCATCGCTGGTCATAACTCCCTTGAAGAGTTTCACCGCCACGTCCTGCGATCCTGCGTCGGCCGGGTGCCACGCGGCCGCATGGACGCGACCGGAAGCGCCCTGCCCCAGCGAAAGACCGAGCGTCAGCTCGGCCCAAGGGATCGCCCGAGACGCTGGTATGTCCAGTTCAGTATCGAGTGGATTGCCCGACCAAGCCAGCCACGCCAAGCGCGGCATCGACGCGAGCCAGCGCGGCAAGGTGTCAAAGCGATTCGCCGAGAGCCGTATCAGCTCCAGGTTAGGCGCGTCGTGCAGAGTGTCCGGCAGACTCTGCAGTCGATTGCCGGCGAGCATCAATTTCTGCAACATCGGCCGCTCGCCGAGCGCGCGCGGTAGGCTCTCAAGCGCATTGTCCGTGAGCGTCAGCCAGCGCAGTCGCGGCGGAAGAGCCTCGGCCGGTACTTCGCGCAGCCCGCAGCCGCGAAAGCCGACCTGGCTGAGCGCGGGGCAGTCGCCGAGCACCGGTGGCAGTCTGTCGAACGGGTTTCCGGACGCGAACAAAACCTTGAGTCGTTTGAGCCGGCCGAAATCGTCGGGCAGCCGCGTCAGCGCATTGCCGCCCAGATCCAGCACCTCGAGAGTCTCGGCCAGGCCGAACACCCCATCGGGGACCTCGGTCAGCCCAAGACCGCCGAGACTCAGCTGATGGGCGCCCGCCATCGCACCTTCTCGCAGCGCCGCGAAAGTGTCGGTCATTGCCGGATGGACGCAACGATGGCCGTGACCGCCATATCAGATCGTTTGCGCGCGACCATGCTCGTCAACCCGTACTCCGTTTCGGCGAGAAGCGCTCAAACATGGAAAGGCAGATAGGCCACGGGCGTAGTTCTAAGACCAATTTCAAATGCGTACGACCAAATTGCGCACTTCGTTCCTTCGCGCGGGAACGCTTTGAGCCGCTCGAGCGCATCCCGCGGCACGCTCGGGTGGCTCTGGCGGCGGGCGTTGCCGCCGGGTGACGCGGAGGCTTTCTTCGCAGCAGCGTCTTCGAAAATCGCCATGGGTTGATAATAACCAAATCGAACCAACCGAAAAAGACCAGGACCGCGTCGTGCGCTGTTTTCCGTCCGCTGCCTGCCTTGGGGCCTATCTCGTCCTCTCCGCTGCTACAGCCGCGGCGCCCGATGTCGGCCCGTTCGGGCAGTGGGATCGTGAGGACGGTCTCGGTGGTATCAAGATCACGCCGTGCGGCGAAGCGCTCTGCGGCCACATCACTTGGCTGAGAGACACCGGAACACCGGCCCACGTTGGGCAGGAAGTCCTGTACGACATGCGACGCACGGCGGAAGAGACCTGGACAGGCTCCGCAAACAACCCGGAAGATGGTCGCACCTATGCCGGGACCATGACGCTGGCAGGCTCGCGACTGCTCACCAAGGGCTGCATCCTGGGCGGCCTGATCTGCCGATCGGTCGCCCTGAGCCGCCCGCACTGAAGCAAACCCTAAATTCCAGAGAATTGAGAGACGATCAGACGGCTTCGAGCCAGCGCGTGTCGCCAGGCTTCGGGATCGGACCGAGCGATGCGCTCGCCAATCCGTAGACCTTGCCGGCGCTCTTTCGGGCGGTGACCAGTTGCGCGCGGAACGTCCGAGCGAAATCGACATCCGATCGAGGTGTCGCCGTGCGGCGCGCTGCGACGTAGACGTCGCCGGCGAAGTTCTGCGGCAACAAGGCGTCCAGCTGCTGCATGGCCTGCTCGGCCGTCCAGTACTGTTCGGCATCCTTGTCGCCGATCGCCGGCTGATAGTTGATCAAGCGCGTTGCGTCGTCGGCGACGATGAAGATAGGCTCCTTGGCGCCGACTGGAACCGATGGCTGGAAAGCCTCCCGCAGCTGGCCGAAGGTCGCCTGCGGAGCGTTGGCTTGATTGCGTGCCAGCTCTCGGATGGCTTGCTGGTCTTGGCTGAAAATGATGATCATCGAGAACCCTTTCCCGTACGGCTACTCGGCGGTCTCGCTCGCGCCTGTTGACGTTCGGCACAAGCTGAAACGCTCGCGCCATCTTGAGGTGACAACCCCCGAAAATCGTAAGAGCTCTCCGCAGAACGCCAGCCGACGCTTCTCCGCTCCGCCGCAGAGCAGTACAACCCGTAATGGGTCCGACATCGAATGTACGATCAGGTTGTCTTGGCGGTGGCAACGTTGAACGAGGCGCGCATGTTCGACATCGGCTGGTTCTGCTGATCGAACGGCGTGTAGGTGATGTCCATCTGCGTGAAATTCAGCGTGATCGATTCCGTCGGCCGATCACCCGACGATCCGACGGTGTAGGACGCAACGATCGCGTTGTGCAGGACATACTGAATGTAGGTGTTGCCGGGATTGCTGGTGCTGACCATGTCGATGGTGGCGGTCACACCGGAATTACCGGTGCATGCCGCCTGAAACAGTTTGGTTGTCGACGAGTCGCTGACCTTCGTCAGGGTTACCTCGCTGACTGCAGGCTCGGACGCCTCGCGATTCGCCGCCGCGCCAGCTAGCGTGTTTACATTGCGCGAAACGTTCCAATGCATCGTCTGGATGTCCATCCACTTGACGTGCTGCTCCTGGGTCGCGTCGCCTTGGATACCATCCATCTGGAAATAAATCGGCATGCGTTGCTCTCCTCTCTGGTGATCTAAACAGGCGCCAAGTCAAGACTCTCGGCATCGGCCCCGCTATCGTCCGAGCCGCCTCCAGCGTGGTGCGTCGCCAGAGGTTTCGGGACGTCCACGCCGTCGGCGTCCGTGACGCTGGCGACAAAGCCTCGCGCCGGATCCCAGTCGATCCGCAATTCCGCGAGCGCTATGCCCTCGAGACTGCGGGTCAGGACCAGATCGGAGATCAAGGGTAGGATTTCGCGGGATAGGACGCCTTCGATGGCGCGGGCCCCGATCGATCCTGCGAGGCAACGCGAGACAATGGCGTTTTCGACCTCTGCGCTCACGACGAGAGTGGCCTTGTGTGCTTCCCTGAGGCGGCTGGCGATGCGCTCGATCTGGATTAAGGCTATGTCGTGCAACACCGCTTCCGAAAGCGGCACGTAAGGAACAATGGTCACCCGACCGAGGAAGGCGGGTTTGAAGTGCTTGGCAAGTTCGGGTTGCAACGCTTCCACCAGGGCGTCACCTTCGGGCATCGTCTCCGGGTCGGCGGCCAGCGTAGCCAGAGTCTCGGATCCGGCGTTGGAGGTGAGGATGATCGTCGTGTTGAGGAACTCGATATCCCGCCCCTCGCCGTCGCGCAGCATGCCCTTGTCGAATACCTGGTAAAAAACGTCCTGTACGCCTGGATGAGCCTTCTCGACCTCGTCCAGCAATAGCAGGCCGTAGGGACGCCGACGCACCGCCTCGGTGAGCACGCCGCCTTCGCCGTAGCCGACATAACCCGGGGGCGAGCCGACCAGGGAGGAGACTTTGTGCTCCTCTTTGAACTCCGACATGTTGATGATGGTCAGCGCCGCCGTGCCGCCGAACAACTGGTCGGCGAGCGCGAGCGCGGTCTCCGTCTTGCCGATGCCGCTTGTCCCGACCATCAAGAACACGCCCGGCGGCTTGCGTGGATCCGACATCTTGGCGGCGGACGAGCGCATCGCCGATGCGATCACTGCTAGCGCGCGATCCTGACCAACCACCCGCTCTCGAAGCCGGTCCTCCAAAGACATTGCCGTGCGGATCGCGTCACGCACGAGACGTCCAGCCGGAACACCGGTCCAGCGTGCGATCACCGAGGCCACCGCGTCGCGATCGACGCTGCGGTGGACAAGAGGGGTTTCGCCCTGCAAGGCAAGGAGTTTGCCCTCAAGCACACCTCGGCGCTGAATACGGCGCGCCCGCCGATCCGTGTCTTCGCCGTCGAACGGCCGTGAAGCGGAATCGAGCTCATCGATCAGCAAGCGCTCTCGATCGAGCCGAGACCGCAAGCTGAGCAGTTCGGTCTCGACTCCGACGATCCTCGCGTCGATCGCCAACAATTCCGCGTCCATGTCGAGGCTTTCATCACGCAAGATCGCGCCTCGTTCGTCGACAAGGTGCCGCGCCTCGGCCTCGAGGTCCTCCAGGGTCGCCGGCTCCGTGCTGCGGCTGATCGCGACGCCAGCGGCAGCGGTGTCTAGAACGCTGATCGCCTTATCAGGAAGCTGTCGTTCCGGCAGGTGCCGCGCGGAAAGGCGGACGGCCTCGACCAGCGCCTCGTCCTTGATGCGGACGCCGTGGTGGCGCTCGAAACTAGGCACGATCCCACGCAGCATGCGAACCGCGGTATCGGCCCGCGGCTCCTCGATCTTCACGACCTGGAAGCGTCTGGTAAGAGCCGGATCCCGTTCGATATATCGTTTGTACTCAGACCATGTTGTCGCGGCGATCGTGCGCAGCTCACCCCGTGCGAGCGCCGGCTTCAGCAGGTTGGCGGCATCGCTGCCGCCGGCCTGGTTGCCGGCTCCGATCATCACGTGCGCCTCGTCGATGAACAGGATGATGGGACGCGTGGACGCTTTGATCTCGGCGATCACCTCGGTCAGTCGGCGTTCGAACTCGCCTTTGACGCCGGCACCAGCCTGCAGCAAGCCGAGGTCGAGAGCACGGATCGAAACGCCCCTAAGAGCTTCCGGCACCTTATCCTCAGCGATACGCATCGCGAGCGCCTCGACGATCGCCGTCTTGCCGACACCGGCCTCACCCGTCAGTATAGGATTATTCTGGCGGCGCCGCATCAGGATGTCGAGCACCTGCCGTATCTCGGCCTCGCGACCGATGACCGGATCGAGCTTCCCCGCGCTCGCCTGAGCCGAGAGATCCACGGTGTAGCGATCGAGCTCCTCGGTGCCAGTCGTCGACGAGGGCGAAACGGTTCCCGCCAGTCCTACGCCGGATGACAAGACCGGACTATGCGAGACGGCCTTGACCCGTTCTGCCATCGCGATCGCGCTGCTCTCCTTGAAGATGAGAGAGGGCGCAAGGTCCCGCATGAGGCGATTGAGCGACCCCTGAGCATAGATAGCGACTAGAAGATCGGCCGGTGCAATCTCGTCGCGCCCGTAATGCATGGACGCCGTGATCCATGCTTCCTGAATCCACTCCACGAGACTCTTACCGATGCCTGGAGAGCCCTCGTGTCCGCCGCGGATTTTATCGATACGAGCGGATACCTCGGTCGCAACTCGATCGACAGGGACGTCAAGGTCACGCAGAGGAGCACGCAACAAACCGGTCAAGTCGACGAGTTCGGCTAGCCAGTGGCTCGCCTCGACATTGGGATGAGCACGCGTCAACGCCCGAGCGACCGCACTCGTGAGTGCGGTGCGCAGACCCGGCTCAAGGCGAGACACCATAACCGAAAGATCGAAAATCGTCATATCAATGTCATGCCCATCTTCGATGTGCATCTGCAGATCGAAGAACGTGCTAGACAATGAATGGTTCACATGTAGAAATTATTACGTTGCGGCGACGAGAAATTTCACTTGATTTCACCGAAGTTTCGCGGTCGGTTCGATGATGATTGCTGGCACCCGTTCGGGGTTGTCGAGGTGTTCCGAAGCATGCCTTTCGACCTTGACGAGTTGTTGAGACCGATCCCCGGCGCAAATCCCATCGGCGGGGATCTTCGCGACGAAACGGGAATAAACTCCCTATACTTCAAGCTCAAGGATGCGCGGGCGCAGGCGCGAACGTTCGAGCGCGCCACCGAAGCCGCGGGCGAAACGCCGACCATCCCGTTCGAATGGCAGACGGTGCGCGCGCTCGCGATCGAGGCGCTCCAAAATCGGTCGAAGGATCTCGAGGTCGCGGCCTGGCTCATCGAGGCCCTTCTCAGGCTTGAGGATTTCGCCGGTCTCTCGGCTAGCTTCGTGCTCGTCAAACGTCTGGCGGAAACGTTCTGGCCGCTGCACTCGATCGACGAGGACGATATAACGGGTCGCGTGTCGCCACTGGCCGGCCTGAACGGCATCGGCGGCGACGGCGCCCTCATCCAACCCATACGCATGGTCAGCCTGCTACCGGGCGGAGCGTTCGGATCCAATGCGCTCTGGCATTTGTCGTGCGTGCAAAAGGAGCCAGACGGGACGCTCGCCCGTGAGTTCAATGATGCGCGGACGGCGGCGGGAATGGCTGCGATCCGCGACAGGGCGATCCAGGCGAGCAGTGCACGCGAAGCCTTTATCGAGATGACGGCGACGCTGGACACTTTGTGCGGAGCGGACTCGCCACCCTCGTCGAACATCCGCAACGCGCTCGATGCCGTGCTCGACGCCTATCGCAGCCTGATTGGAGGTGCCGACATTGCCGTCGAGACAGCCGCGACGACAGCGACGACCTTCGCCGCCGCTGTTTCCGGTACGACAGAGACGGTGGATGCGCCGGCAAATGGCTCGATGCCAAGTGGAGCGTTCGCGTCCCGCGAGATAGCAACTCGCGAGGAAGCATTCACCGAGTTGCTGCGGATCGCGGACTTTTTCCGCCGGATGGAGCCGCATTCTCCCCTGTCTTACGCGCTCGAGACCCTGGTCACGCGGGGGCGGATGACCTTCATCGATCTGCTCGAGGAACTCATGCCAGACGCCGCGAACCGAAGGAATTTGCTGCAGTCGGCTGGAATTCACGCGTCCGTTGATGGTAAAACTCACCAGTGAAGCGACCAATTCGCCGCTCGCGCATTGTAGCTGAAAGCTGAACTATTCGATTTGCAGGAGAATTCGGTGGCCAGCAGCATCCATGACAAGCTCGAACGTGTCCGCAAGCCCAGGGTTCACATCAAGTACGAGGTGGAAACCGAAGGCGCGATGATCGAAAAGGAATTGCCTTTCGTCGTCGGCGTACTCGGGGATTTCTCGGGTGATCCGTCGGCACCGCTGAAGCCTTTTCGCGACCGCAAATTCGTACAGATCGATCGGGACAATTTCGATGACGTCATGGCGCGCATGACGCCCGGCTTGGTAATGCAGGTGCCCAACGTGCTGACCGACGATGGCACCGATTTGGGCGTGACCCTCAAATTTGAGAAGATGACGGACTTTGAACCCGCTAACGTGGTCGCGCAGGTGCCGGCCTTGGCAAATCTGCTCGACACGCGCAACAAGTTGCGCGACCTGCTCGCCAAAGCCGACCGGTCGGAGGATCTCGAGTCGATTCTCGAAGGCATTCTTCAAGACAATGAGCAGTTGAAGAAGCTGGCCGGCGAGCTCGAGCCCCCGAAGGGAGCTGCCTGATGTCAGCCGCCGAGACCGCCGCCGCGCGAGCTAGCGTTGTCACCACCAAAGACATGCCGAGCCTGCTGGAGACCGCGATCGCCGCGACCAAGCAGACCGAGCCTGATCGTACCGAGGTGCTGCTGCGGAACCTCACCGAGCAAGCGCTGCAGGGGACGGTCCAGTTCGACCGCAACCTATCGGTGTCCATCAACCAGGCGATCGAGGCACTCGATGCCAAGATTTCTAGCCAGCTCGCGGCCATCATGCACGAGCAGAAATTTCTGAAGCTCGAAGGAGCGTGGCGAGGGCTCCGTCACCTCGTTTACAACACAGAGACGAGTATCAACCTCAAGATCCGAGTGCTGAACGTCAGCAAGCGCGAACTTTGGAGGGACACCGCGAAGTCGGTCGAGTTCGATCAGTCAACCATGTTCAAGGCGATCTACGAGAACGAGTTCGGCACGCCGGGCGGTGAGCCTTACGGCGCTCTCGTGGGTGATTACGAATTCAACAACTCCTTCGAGGATCTTGAACTGCTTCAGGGGATCGCCGGGGTTAGCGCCGCCGCTTTTGCGCCCTTCATCGCTGCGGCTAGCCCGCACCTGTTCGGTTTCGAAGACTTTCGCGAATTGTCGCGTCCACGCGACTTGGAGAAAATCTTCGATACGATCGAAAGCGCTAAATGGCGAAGCTTTCGCGAGAGTCCCGACTCGCGATTCGTGACTTTGACGATGCCGCGAGTGCTCGCCCGACTGCCCTACGGCAAGGAAACGCGCACGGTCGAGGAGTTCGACTACGAGGAGAGCCTGCCGGACGAGGCATCCGGCGCGCAGATGCGCGATCACTCGAATTATTGCTGGATGAACGCCGCCTTCGTGCTCGGCACGCGTATTACCGACGCTTTTTCTAAGACGAACTGGGCGACAGCCATCCGCGGCGCGGAAAGCGGCGGCAAGGTCGAGGATTTACCGCTCCACGTCTTCCAATCCGACGACGGCGACCTCGACCTGAAATGCCCGACCGAAGTCGGCATCACCGATCGGCGCGATGCCGAACTCGGTAAACTCGGTTTCCTGCCGCTTTGCCACTACAAGAACACTGATTATGCCGTGTTCTTCGGTGGTCAGACCGCTCACAAACCTGAGAAGTACGACCGGCCGGAGGCGACATCGAACGCGGCGATTTCGGCACGTCTGCCCTACATGATGGCGACTTCACGCTTCGCCCACTACCTCAAGGTCATTGGTCGCGACAAGATCGGCTCCTTCATGGAAGCACCCGATTGCGAAGTATGGCTTAATCGTTGGATATCGAACTACGTCAATGCCAACGACGACGCCGGCCCGGAAATGAAGGCGCGCTTCCCACTGCGCGAAGCGAAGGTGAAGGTCCAAGAGGTGCCCGGCCGGCCTGGATCGTACAACGCCGTAGCCTGGATGCGTCCTTGGCTGCAGATGGAGGAGCTTACCACCTCTCTGCGCATGGTGGCCCGCATCCCGCAGAAGTCCTGAGTTCGAGACGCCAGGATCATGCTCGACGATCTCGACACAAAAAGCGGCTCTGCCATCTTTGTGTCAGCGGCGCTCGCCGATTCGCCATGCACGCACGGTGCACGCCCCCATAGTGATCGCGAGCAGGTCGACCGCCTTATTTGTCTGTTGGATCGCCTGCTGACCCGTCAGGTCAACGCGATCCTGCACCATCCGCGATTCCAGGCGCTCGAGGCTCGCTGGCGCGGGCTGGACTACCTCGTCGGCGCAGTGGACGGAAGCGTCAACGTCAAGGTCAGGATCGTGTCGGTATCGTGGAAAGAGCTGTGCCGTGACCTCGACAAGGCGACTGACTTCGACCAGAGCCACCTTTTCGATCTCGTATACAATCATGAATTCGGCATCGCTGGCGGCGAGCCTTACGGGATCCTGATCGGCGATTTCAGGGTCGGCCATGGCATCAATCCCGACCACGGCACCGACGACGTTGCCGCCATGCGCGGCATCGCCAGCGTTGCGGCTGCCGCGTTCTCCCCCTTCCTCATGGAAGCGCGGCCCGAACTCCTGCAAATCGATACCTTCGCCGACCTCGACATCCTGCCCGAAATGGACGACGCGTTTCAGAGCGCCGATTTTATCCGCTGGCAGGCGTTGCGCGGGCTGGAGGATGCCCGCTTCCTCGGTCTTCTTGCACCTCGTGTTCTCGCGCGGCTACCGCTACGGCCCTACGATCGCCGGCGCATTGACGGCTTCATGTTCGAGGAGCACATCGGAGCCGACGGCAAGGAGCTGCTTTGGGGAAGTCCGGTCTACGCCTTCGCACGCATTGTCGTGCGCGCGTATGCGCATTCCGGCTGGTTTGCCGACTTGCGCGGGGCACCGCAAGACCAGGATGGCGGAGGCCTCGTCACCGACCTGCCAACCATGTCGTTCAAGACTGACCGGCCAGGGCTCGCGGCGCAGCCGCCGGTCGAGATCCGGTTGACGGCGGCACAGGAGCGCGCCTTCTCCGATCACGGGCTCGTCCCGGTCGGTTGTGCCCCTTCGACACCGTGGCTCGTCTTCAACGCCAACCCGTCACTTCATCGGCCGGCCCGCACGCAGAGCCGCATCGCCGACGAGAACGCCCGCATTGCGGCCATGCTGCAGTATGTACTCTGCGCCTCCCGGTTTGCGCATTACCTCAAGATCATGATGCGCGATCGGGTCGGCGCGCTCGGCGGCGCTTCCGCGATCGAGACGATGATTGGCACCTGGCTGCATCGGCATTGCCTCGGCAACGACGATGCGGCGCCGGAACTCAAGGCCAAGTTCCCGCTGCGCGACGCGTCGGTCTCGGTGCGCGAACTGCCAGGACGTCCGGGCGTCCTGGGCTGCGTGCTGCGACTGCAACCGCATTTCCAGCTCGACGACGTCTCCGCGAGCTTCCAGCTCGTGGCGGAAGTCTCAACAGCGTCGCAGACCTGAGGCCGTCATGTCCGGATCGCTTGCCAGTGCCGAAGAGATCGCCCCCCTGCTTCAGGCCGGCCGCCTCGGCGCGGCCGTTGCCGCGGTCAGCGCCAACGTCAAAGCAAAGCCGACCTCGGCTGCCGATCGTATTCTTCTGGCCGAGCTGCTGGTGCTCGAAGGCGCCTTCGAACGTGCGGACACTCACCTGAAGCTGGTGGCCGATCAGGCACCAGCCGAGCTGCTCGCGATCTCGCAGATGCGCTGGTTGCTCCGCGCGACCGAGATGCGGCGCGCCTGGTACGACAACGGCGCCGTACCGACCTTCCTGGGTGAACCTACGGTTCTGCAGCGCGACGTGATGCGGTTGTCTCTATTAGCCCGTAGCGGCGGTGAGAGTGACGAACTGGCGGCCCTCCGGGACCGCCTGGAGGCCGAGCCGTTGACGGAGGTGTCGATCGACGGCGGAGCTCCCGAGCCGCTGCGCGATGTCTGCGACCTCAGCCAGCACGGCTTCGAGGCGCTGTCGCTTGACGGCCGCTATCTTTGGATCGCCCCCGAGCAGATCACCGACATGCGGATCGCTCCAGCAAGACGACCGTGCGACCTCCTCTGGCGCCAGGCCGATACTGTGCTCACTGACGACCGCGAGGCGACGTTCTTCTTGCTCGCGCAGTACTGGGATCCCGACAGCACCGAAGCGCAGCGCGTCGGCGCCGAAACCGCCTGGATCGAGGCCCCCGGTGGCATCGTGCGCGGGCGGGGGCAGAAGGTCCTGCTTGTCGGTGAGAGCGACCGCAACCTGCTCGAGATCGAGCATTTCGCCCGACCGAAGGTCGCCTGATGCGCCTCCAAACGTCGCTGCTCGATCGACTGATCGACGATAAGCCGGAACTCAGCTGCGACCCGCCGATGACGCGGACGCAGGAGATGATCGCGATCCGCGACGGTTTCCGGCGGGACCTCGAAGCGCTGCTCAACACGCGGCGCATGTGCCGCTCGCCGACGTCGCGGTACGCGCTGCTTGCAGAGTCTATAACTGCCTACGGCGTAGAAGATTTCGTCGGCGCGCCGCTCGCCACGTACGAGCAGCGTCAGGAGCTCGCCAGTGCGGTGGAGAAGACGATCCAAACCTTCGAGCCGCGCTTCATCAGCGTCTCGGTTACCATGGTGAAGGCGCGCGACCTTCACGAACGCCGACAGACGATCCGCATCGAGGCGATTGCAAAGCTGGAGCACGGTCCAGAGCCGGTCGTGTTCGAGTCAGCGCTCGATCCAACGACGCGCTCGTTCCGCGTAGACTAGCGGTCAGCCCCCATGGCCGAGAGCCTCTTCAACTTCTTCAATGAGGAATTAGACTCGCTCCGTTCGCTCGGCGCACGCTTCGCCGCCCGCTATCCCAAGGTCGCGGGCCGACTACGCCTGTCGCCCGATGCGATCGACGATCCGCATGTTGCCCGATTGATTGAGAGCTTCGCCTTCGTCGCCGCGCGCCTGCGGCTGAAGCTCGACGACGACTTTCCCGAGCTCACCGAGACACTGCTCGAGTTCCTTTACCCGCACTACCTCGCGCCGATCCCGAGTCTCTGCGTTACATCTGTGCAGCCGGGGTCGGAGATCACCGGCCGTCACATCATGCCACGCGGATCGATCGTGGAGAGTGAGGCGGTGGAAGGCGACAGTTGCCGCTTCCGCACGACGCAGGCGGTCGAGATCTGGCCGATCCGCGTGACGCAGGTCGCGATGTCCGGCCAGCCGCTCGCAGCGCCTCCGGCGCCGCGGCTCGACGCGGCCGCCAGCCTGCGCATCGTTCTCGAATGCACGGAGAAGGACGGCACGTTCACCGGTCTCGGCATCGATAGGCTGCGCTTCTATCTACGCGCGCCCTGGCGGCAGGCTGTGGCGCTCTACGAGCTGCTGCTCAACGATTGCGTTGGAATCGCCTTCGCCGATCATCCGGAGGACAGCAAAGCTGTGTTCGTAGGACCCGAAGCGCTGCGCGCCATCGGCTTCGACGATGAGGACGCGGCGCTCCCGCCGACACCACGCGGCCACCCCGCGTTCCGGCTGCTGACGGAATTCTTCGCCTATCCGCAGAAATTTCTCTTTTTCGATCTCTCACGCATCGGGGCGAAGAGCCTGCGCGAGGCCGGGAGCCGCCTGGAGGTGTTCTTCTACCTACGCCGCCATGTTCCCGATCTCGACCGCGGACTCGGTGCCGATACGTTCGCCTTGAACTGCACGCCGATCATCAATCTTTTCGCGCAACGCGCCGAACCGATCACGATGACGCGCTCTCGGAGTGAATACGCGATCGTGCCTGATACGCGGCGGCACGCGACGCGCGAGGTCTATTCGATCGATTACATCTCGATCGCCGATCGCACAGGCCTCGGCCGCGTCGCGGCGCCCTTGTTTGGACGACCGATCGGACAGGACGGCCTGACGCTGCATTGGCAGTTGCGACGACGACGCGAGGTCGAGGGCGACGGGGGCACCGACGCGCGGCTCGCCATCGTCGATGCGGCGGAACACGCCGAGTCTTTCACCGACTCGGTTCTCACTGCCGAGACCACCTGCACCAATCGAGATCTCGTGTCGCGGCTGCCCTATGGCGGCGGCCAGCCGATCCTTGCGACGCCGCGAAACTCCGGCGACTCCAGCCGCTTCATCGCGCTGACGGCTTTTACCCCCACTCTACGCCTCGCGAGCGACGAGGGTTTGTTGTGGCGGCTCCTGTCGCACCTGAAACTCGGGCACCTCTCGCTCGTCGACGGTAACGGCGGTCCCGATGCTTTCCGCGAGATGATGCGGCTCTACGATTACCGCGACGCGCCCGAAACTCGCGCCCTCGTCGACGCCATCTCGTCGGTCGAGAGCCGTCGCTCGACCGCACGCGTCGCCGGCAGCGGGGTCGCACGTGGCCTCGATATCACTGTCGAGATGGACACCCGCCGCATCGAACCAGGCGTCGCCTTCCTGTTCGGCCAAGCGCTCGACCGCTTCCTTGGCCTCTACGTGAACCTGAACAGCTTCACGCGCCTTACCATCCGCCTAAAGGGCGTTTCGCGCCCCCTGAAAACCTGGCCGCCGCGCTCGGGCGAGAAGGTGTTGGCGTGAACGCTCCGCAGCCGCGTCAAAGCGAGACGCTCGTCGATCGTCTCGCGCGCGAAATTGACCAGTTCGATCCGTTCGAGGCGCTACGTCTTGTGCAGTCTGGCAAGGACGCTGACGAGGCGCTGCCGGTGCGTCACGCGCTCACCAACCGTTTCGTCGCGACGCCGCTGCAACGCGGCGCCGGAACAGCCGAGATCGAGACAGCCTTCGTCGGCCTCGTCGGTCTGATCGGACCTTTGCCGCCCTTCTACACCGAGACCGCATTGCGCGAAAAGAAGCGGCGCAGCCATGCCCTGCGCGGGTTTCTCGATATCTTCCTCAAGCGCATTGTCGCGCTTTTTGTCGGCGCGCACGAGAAATATCGCCTGCCCTCGCTGATCGCGCGCCAGGGTGCCGAAGGACAACACGCGGTCACCGACGCGATCTACGCCCTGATGGGCCTCGGCCTGCCGGCGCTACGCAATCGTTTGCTAACGGATGATTGGTGCCTACTCCCCTACGCCGGGATCCTCGCGCGAGAAGTACGCTCTGCCGCAGGTCTCGAAGTGATCCTCGCCGATCAGTTCGGGCTCAAGGTCAAGGTAGAGCCGATGCGCCGACGGTGGTTGCCGATCGAGGCGCACGAGCAAACGCGGCTCGGCGGTGGGTTCTCTCGACTCGGCACGGACGCAGTCGCCGGAGCGCGCACGCTCGACGTATCGAGCACGTTTCGGGTCGTGCTTGGTCCGGTCGATTACGGCACCTTCCAATGGCTGTCGCCGGGATCTCCGGCGATGACCCGGATTGCCGAGCTGGTGCGCTTCTACATGGAGCCCGGGCTCGATTTCGACGTCCAGGTGATTCTAGTTAAAGAGGACGTACCGGAAAGCAGGCTCGGCGCAACGGCGCCGCGCCTAGGCTGGAACGGATGGCTGCGCAAACTGCCCGCGCTCAGGGACGCCGATCAGGCGATCTTCGATCCCGGCTTGGGTTGACGCCGCAGCGCGCGCAGCGCCTTCAGCGCGCGCATGTCGGAGAAGGCCGCACGCAACGCGTCGCTCCAAGCCGGCTCGCCCGTTCGAAAACGCGCCGCCACGTCGCTGGCGCTCGGGCGAGCGGCGGGATCGGGATCGAGCAGACGGCCGACCAGTACCGCAAGCGGCTTCGGCAAATGCGTTAGCGCCGGCAACAGGCGACGCGCCGCACGAGCGCTCTCCTGATCGTGCCCCATCGCGAGTCGCTGCCCGGTTGCTGCGGCAGCGAGGATGAGTCCGAGTGCGTACATGTCCGTCGCCGGCGTTGCCGGGCCTCCCTCGATCTGTTCGGGCGCGGCAATAGACCATTTGCCGGCAAATGAAATCGAGCGCGAGGCGTTGGCCTGAGCCAGACCCAGATCGAGCAGCACCGCGCCTTCGAGGGCGCCGACCAGCACGACGTTCTCGGCGGAGAGGTCGCCGTGCACCAACCCATTGGCATGCAGCGCATGGAGGCTGGTCGACAAGCGATAGGCGACCGCGCGAAGCTCCTTCGGCTCCAGCGCGCCGCCGAGAAGCGTCTCGCCGAGAGTCGGTCCGCGTGCCAGATCGAGCACAAGGAACGGTCGCCCGTCGCCATGTCGCAGTAGCGCGTAAGCGCGCACGATACCGTCATGACGCAAGGCAAGCAGCGCCTTTGCCTCTGCGGCGAAGAGGTCGCAGACGAGAGGGTCGCGGGCGCGCTCCGGCTTGAGGATTTTCACGGCATAGTCGGTGCGAAGGTCGCGATGGCGGACTTGATAGACCTCGGCCATGCCGCCGGTCCCGATCAGAACGCGTACGACGTAGGCGTTGGCGAGGATGGTGCCGGGCGCCAGGGTGCCTTCGGGCGTCGCATTTTCCGGTAACGGCTCTCCCGAGGCGAGGCTGTCGAGTGCGGCGCGGACGCCGTCGGTGCAGGCGCGCAGCTCCGCCTCAGGGCGCGGCGCCCCGGAATCGTCGGCGACGAGGACGCCGACGAGTGCGTCGAGCCGGGTCTGGATCAAGCCGACGCCCGCGATCTCGTCCGTGCCAGGGGCCTCTTCGATCATCGCTTCACTCCACGACATCGACGACGAGCGCGGTGACGTTGTCGCCGGCCCCGGCGATCAAGGCATCATCGATGAGCTCGGCCGCCACCTCGGCCGCGCTGCCACGGCGGACGGCCGCCTCCAGCAGCCGATCACCGATGGTCTTCACGAGGCCGTCGCTGCAGAGGATGAAACGGTCGCCCGGGCGCACCTCGCCGCGCGCCACGTCGACGATGAGGTTGGCCTCGGCGCCGATCGCGCGGGTCACGTAGCGGCCTCCGTCGGAGACGTGATCGCGCGTCAGACGATGCAGACGGCCTTCACGACGCAGGTAGGCGCGGCTGTCGCCGGCCCATACCGCGGCGAACTGGCCCTTGTGCACAAACAGCGTGACGATCACTGCGGCGCAGATGCGCTCGGGCCCGAGCTGCCGGCCTTTGGCACACAGTGCATCGTTGGCCTCCTCGAGCAGTTCCTCGATCTCGGTCAGCGCACTGCCGAAACTCATCGGCACTTGGAACTCGGCGAGCTTGGCGATGACCAACGCGCTGGCATAGGCGCCAGCGTCGTGGCCGCCGGCACCATCGGCCACCGCCCACAGGCCGAGGTCGGGCCGCTCCAGCGTGGCGTCCTGGTTGTTAGCGCGACGGGTGCCTCGATGGGTGCGCGCCGCCGATTGCAGCGGACCCCCGCTGTGGACAGGCACCGTCTCGGTCTCCTCGGGGACCGGTGCCAGCGCCTCGGTCCAGCCCCAATCCTCCCACCGCCCATCCAGGAGCGCGGCATAGCGCTCGGGCGGCGGCATGCCCTGATGGTGCAGCATGGATGGAGCGACCCCGCCACCGCCCTTCGTCCACCAAAGCGTCATGTTGTCCTGTCGCGCGCCGAGCGTGGCTTCCAGCGCGCCGGATAGGCCCTGCGCCCTCTCCAGCGCATCGCCGTAGGCGAAGCGCAAAGCGGGAGCGGCGCGGTCACTGGTGAAGACCGGCTGTCCTAACGCCACGACGCGGCCATCGAAAGCATCGAAGGGGGCGCCCTCATAGACGCCCGACATGGCGGCGCGCTCGGCGGCGGCGAACCAAGCTTCCGCCGAATGAACGAGCTTCAACGGCGCAGCGCAGCCTGGAACGTCGGCGGCAATGACGATCGGGAACTGTCGACCGTAATTGTCCCGGCTTGGCATGATGATGCCGGCGATGGGCTCGCTGCCGGCGATTCCGGCCGTGAGGATGAACCGCCAGCACGGCGCATGCGCGTAGCAATCGGCCCATGTTTCGCCGAGTGCCTTGCGGCTGTGGGTCAGCGAGGCGCTGAGCCAGCCGTCGAAAAGCGTCCTGATCCTGCCGTCGAAGCGGCGGGCAACGAAGTCCCCGCGCGTCGGTAGCTTGCCGAAGAAGCCGGGGAGCCTTGCCTGCTCGCTCTTCACGGCCTGCGGGCGCCTCAGGGGAGCATGCGCCATCACAGGGCCTTGGGACAATGGAAGCGACGCAGCGCGGCGAGATTGAAAGGATCGAGCGGCGTGTCGACCCTGAACTCGAAAGAGGCGGAGCGTCCGTCGGTGCCAAAGGACACGTTGAGCCGTTCCGCGCTGAGAACCTTCACCGCGCCCGAGTCGACGACGCGGAACAGCGCCCAAAGCCCGCGCTTCAGAGTCGTGCCGTCGACGTTGCCGGCCGGCTGAAAGCTCAGCTCCGCGCCCTTGATCCCAAGATTCCCGGGCCAGGTGAGCGCGATGGGCCGCGACGCGTCCCTCACACCAGAGGAATAGGCGACCTGCTGACCATCACTCGCCAGCGTAACGCCGATGGCAGGGCCGGAGAGCGACAGCGGCGTGACGTCGAAGCTGAAGCCCAGCGCGTTGTTCGGGCTGTTGAAAAACGAGGTGCGGATCGCGTCGGCAAGCTCGAAGGCATGCAAGCCGTCGTCGCTGCCGCTGTCCTTACCCATGCCCTTTTTCCATTTCCAAGGTGAGGCAGTCGTGTCGACCTTGGTGGAGAGCTCGGACTTGTAGAAAAGGTCGAACACGCCGGCGGGTCCGAACAGCGCGGCGAAGTCGGCGGCGCTGATGTCCTTCAGCGAGCCCTTGGCGAAAGGGTAGCCACCATCGAGGATCGCGGCGCAGGTCTCGCCGCCCCTGGCCAACCAAGTGTTGAAGAGGTCGCGCGAATGCTCGTTGGCGAGCGCTTCGTTCAGGAGCCCGTCGTCGAGCGTGATCGGGGCCAGCGGGCGCGCGACCAAGGCGGCGATATGCCGGTCGAGCGAGGCGCGCACCTGAGCCTTCTCAGGCCCAGGCAGCGCCCGCTGCATGTCCTCGTCGAGCGTTTTGCGAGCAAAGCCCTCGTCCATCCTCAGGCGGCTGCCGAGCATCGGGTACACGCGCACGTTGTCGTTGACATAGGTCGCGGTCTCGGGCTTCGGCTTCATGTCCGCCTCGACCTGGATCAGCAGGCGCGGTAGCAGAAAGCTGTTCAAGGCGCGGGTGTAGAGGTTCTCGTAGCCCGAATGGACCTTGTCGTATTGCGTCGGCAGGCCGAGGCGCCGCGCCGTCTCGAAGCCTGAATAGGTTGCTGAGATCTCCGCCGCCTGGTCCAGCACGCGGGCGACGGCGGTGAAGTCGCGATCCGTGACGTCCTTGACCTTGATTGCGTTGGCGTCGGGCGCGTACACAGCGGCACGCGCTTCGGTCGAGGCGAGATGGCTTTCCTGGCGCAAGAAGTCGGCGCCCCAGAGCAAACAGACCACCAATGTGATGGCGCCGATCGTGGCCGCGCCCGCCCAGCGAATGATGCGGTTGCGGCGCTCCCGCAATGGATCGGTCGAAATCAGGCTCGCCTCGCCGAACACGACATCCTTGAGCAGCCGGGCCAGGAAGTAGCTCTTGTTGCCCGGGATCGTCGCCTCGGCGAGCCGCGGTAGCTCGACGCCGAAATGGGTGACGGCGGCGCGGGTTACCAGATCGAGCGGCGCCTGGTCCTGCTGCGCCGAGGCGAGATAGATGCCGCGAATGCGCGGCGGCGGATCGAAGCGGGACGCCGCAGCCAGCTCGCCCAGCATCTCGTGGAGCGGCTCGGCGATCAACGCCACCTGGCTTGGGAAAGCGAAGATCTCGGCGCGGCGCTCACTGTCCTGCTCGCTCTGAAGACGGTCGAGCATCAGCGTATTCAGCCGTTCAACCAACGCGTCGAGCGCGTGCCCGAAGCGGTCGGCGAGGTCGCTGCCTTCGACACCCGAAGACGGCAGCGGTAGGGTGACTCCCCATACCTGTTCGCGCATCGAGCGATCCAGGTTCTCGAAATAGGCATTGAAGCCTGCGAGGCGGTCGGCTTTGGTCAGCACGATGTAGGCCGGCACCCGGAGCTTGAAGGCTTCGTCGAGCTCGCGGAGGCGCTTGCGGATGATGCGACCTTGCTTGAGCCGCTCGGCCGGCTCGGCGTTCATGATGTCGTCCAGGCCGAGGATCACCAGCGCGCCGTTGAGCGGCTGTCGGCGTCTGTGCCTGTGCAGGAGCTTGAGAAAGCCGGTCCATCCGGCCTTATCGGTCTCTTGCTCGCCGTCCTGCGAGGTGTAGCGCCCAGCCGTATCGATCAGCACCGCTTCGTTGGTGAACCACCAATCGCAATGCCGCGTGCCGGCAACGCCTTGGATCGGCTGCGGTCCAGCGCCACCCTCGTTGGCGAGCGGAAAGTGGAGCCCGGAGTTGACGAGAGCGGTGGTCTTGCCGGCGCCTGGCGCGCCGATCAGCAGGTACCACGGCAACTGGTAGACAGAGCCGCGGCCGAGCGACTTGCGGAGGGTCTTAAGCGCTTCCCGCAGGCGCCCGCGCAGCTCTGCGACATCCTCGGCGGCGGCTCGCTGCGGATCGACCTTTTCGCTGTCGGTGACGGCGTCGATGAGCTTGCGGTCGGCGCGGCGCGCGCCGAATAGCTTGATGCCGATGTAGACGAGCCAGCCGATGCCGATAGCCACGACCGCGAACAGACGGGTGCTGGTGGCCACGAACGGATGCCACGTGCCGATCGACAGCTGCGATCCGTAGAACCAGATCAGGATAGCGAGCACGGCCGCAAAGATCAGGCTCATCAGCCAGCGGTAGCGGATATAGCGGCTGTAGGAGTTGAGGTAGCTCTGGATCTGATAGATCCAGTTGAGGATCATCATGGCCTATGATCCTTTCTTGTCGAGGACGATGATCTCGGTGCGCCGGTTCTTCTCCCGACCTTCCGTCGTCTCGTTGGTTGCGACCGGCTGTGCGGCGCCGCGGCCTTCAGCGCGGATCTTGAGCGGATCGATGTCATGGCCTAGCAGCTGCGCGACGGCGTCGGCGCGGGCCACAGAAAGATAGTAGTTGGATGGAAAACGGGACGTGTGGATCGGCGTGTTGTCGGTGTAGCCGACCACGACGACCTGTTCGGCCTTGCCGTGCAGGAGGCGTCCGATCTTGTCGATGAGTTCGGCGAACTTCTGCTTCACGTCGGCACGGCCGACGTCGAAGAGTCCCTCGTTTTTCAGATCGATCTTCGACCCGCCATCCGCGTCTTCGATCGAACACAGGCCCTCGCCGATCTCCGGCGCAAGCTCCTTCCGGAGCATCTTGCTCGAGTCCTCGGTCGCGCTGACGAGAAGCGGCGGCTTGACGCCGAGGCGCAGGACGCTCGGTAGGCCATGCGGTGGCGCCTCCAGCAGGGCTGTCAGCGTCTGGTCGGAGCGACGATCGAGCGCCGACGAGAGGCCGAAGTAGAGCGAGAGCAAAATAAGCGTGGCGACCGCAGCGGCGGTCCACAGAACCAGCGGCGTCGACAGCGGCCGGTGGCGCGCGTCGATGCCGCGCCAATGCGGCGACAGCTCGCGCTCTTGGTCGCTGCGCAACGTGCGGTATAGGCCCTCCCGGATGCGGCCGATCTCGAGATGACCCTGCTTGTGGATCCGCATCCGGCCTTCGAAGCCTATCGAGAGGCAGTAGTACATGAGCAGGAGGACGTCACGGTTGGTGCCTGGATCCTTGTGCAGGTGCGCGAGAAGATCGAAGAAGCGTTCGCCGCCGGTGACGTCGCCGTGAAACGTCGAAACCATGCTTTGGCGGGCCCAGACGCTGTAGTTGCCCCAGGGCGCGTTGAGCACGATGTCGTCGATGGTAGCGCAGAGCGCGTAGTGGGCGGCGCGTACCCGGTCCGGCGGAACGCCGCTGCCGAGCGCCTGCTGCTCGAACAACTTGACCGACTGGATCACCTTGACGCGCAAGGCCTCGAGATTCGGTTGTTCGCTGACGCCGCGCAGTCGGCCCGCAAGATTGAGCAGCGGTAGCGCGGCGGAGACAAGCGGAGGAACGCCTTTTCCGCCGAAGCTGCCACGATCCCATAAGTCGACAGCGATGCGGGACGTCTCCGCAGCACGGAAGCCGCGTCGTGAGCCATCCTTGCGGCCATCAGGCGTACCCAAGCCCCACCGATCTATCGACGGCGGTGGAGGCTTGCCAGCTCCGCTGCCACCAGTGTTGAGCCGCAGCATCGGAGCCTGCGGCGTGGCTCCGCCACCGGGCTTGATCACGGTGGATTCTGCGTCGAAGGACGACATGCATCACCCCTTGATGGCCCAGAGTTCCATTTCGATGTCCGGAAAATTGCCGGCGACGTGCAGCGCCACCGCTCCCGAGGCGTCGAGCTCGCGCCACAGCGGTACGGTGGTGTCGAGTTCGAAAAAGACGGTTCCGGCACGATAGGGCAGTTGGCGCGGCGCCACCGACAGCGGACGTACCGGAACGCCTGGGAGGGCGACGTTGACGAGCTGGGCGATCTGCTCGACCGAGCCGATCTTGATCTGGTTCGGCAGCTGCCGACGCAGCTGCTCCACCGGCATGTTGGCGCGGACCGCGAGCACGAAAGCGGCCTGCAGCAGCAACGCGCGATCCTGGATCGAGCCGACGCGCACACCGTGACGGCGCTCCTGCAGCTCGATCGGCACGGCGGTCTGTTCGAGCACCGCGCTTAGCGCCGCCCGAAGGTCGGCGAACACTGCGGCATAGCTCGCCTTGAGATCGTCGTGGCGGTAATCGGGAAAGCGGGTGGCGCGCTTGGCGTCCGTGGTGAAGGTCGCGAGCTCGCCAGCCATCGCCAGGCACATCACGTAAAAGGCCTCGGGGTGGATACGACCGGCCTGCGCCGCGGCGTGACGCAGCAGCGGATCGTAGCGGTTCAGTGCCTGCAGCAGCAGGAAGTCGGCGATCTCCGCGGTGCCTCGTACCGTCGGGTCGGCCATACGGGCGGCAATGGCCTCGGCGCGATGCGACACCAGGCCCTGCAGCTCGCCGACCATTGCTAGCAGCGGCGGCTCGGCGGCGCAGTTCAGCACCGGCGCGATGAATTTCTCGTCGAGCAGCACGGCGAGGTCGGAGCGGACCTCGGTGACGCGGGCGACAGGAATACGCTCGAGCCCGGCTAGGGGGCCACTCGAAGGCGCGTAGGATAGGCGCAGTCGCGCAACCTCCAGATCGGAGTTTATGAAGCTGTCGGCATTGGTGTCGGCGGCCTCGTATTCTGCCCGCCGGTAGCGCGTGGCGAGATCCTCTCGGCGCTGCGAACCCACCTCGGCGAGGCCGGGTTGGCGTGCGGGGATCGCGAGATGCACGACGATCTCGTGGACGCCTTCGGTCAATTCGAGCGGCGGCGGCAGGTCGGTGTCGCCCGGCGCCTCGAAAGGCGTGCCATCGGAGAAGATGCCCCTCGCATAGGAAAGCGCGAACTTGCCGATGCCGAGCAGCTCTCGATTGATCGAGAATTCGGCTAGGCCCCAAGGATATGGCTGCAGCTCCCGCGTGATGCCGCGGACGAACCGCTCCGTCCAGCGATCGGCTTGCTGGAAATGTTGTACCCGAAGGAACATCCCTTCGGACCAGACAACCCGATTCTCGGCCAGCATCGGAAAACCTCAAAAGAATTGGATCCAACAGGCACGCAAGCTTTGCCTCAGCAACGCGCGTCAGGCTCGTTTGGTCATGGCACGGCTGAAACTTTTCCGCAGAAGCACGAGGAAATTCGTCGGAGCCTCGCGGTCACGCATCGCCACGAGCTCCCCATGCAGGCCGACGAACCGCTTCCACGCCGCCGCGTCGGCGAGCGGCCCCACCGCGAAGCGATGCCGGCTCTCGGCGGCGATCGGCTCGGGCGAGAGCCTCATGTCGTAAATTTCCGCCGCTTCCGCCACCGCACGACCGAGCGCCCGCTGACGATCGGCGAGCGCGGCAAACCGTTGGCCGAGCGCATGCGCGGGGCCGGGCTGGGCCTCGACGAGCAGCGATACGAGTGGATCGCGGTTGTTGGTGAAGAAGTCGCCCCAGAGACCGGTGTCGACCGGGGTGGGCAAGCCGCAGTCGCGCTCGGCCACGGCCTGAGCCGCCTCGGCGGTGTCAAGCCCATCGAGCAGCGCTCGCAACGTCTCGCCACAGCGTCGAATCAATTGCTCGTCGGTGACGGATGCGATGGCGGCCGGATCCAGGCGGCCGCTTTCGGCGAACGGGTGGCGAAGGTCCGCGGTAGTCCGCGGCGCTGGCGTGGCCGCGAGGCTCGGGCCGCCACGTCCAGCCGGAATGCCGATCGACGGCCCCGTAGCCGGGTCCGGAGCGTTCGGCTCTTCATCAAGCCAGTTTATCGGCAGCAGTTGCGTCGTGTTCGTCGCCCGCGGCAGATGCAAGGCGTTGTAGGCCGCCGGCACATGCTCCGAGCGGTTGGCGAAATCGCTCGCAACCGGCTGTTCGAGCTCGGAAGGCAGCGCCGCGCCGCCGATCGAAGGGGGCGCGTCCCAGCCCATCGGATCGTGCAGCGTCTGGTCGGCGCTGCCCTTGGGCAGGGTGCGGAGCCAGCGGTCCGCTTCGCCCGATCCACTCGCCGCGGCGCGCTGTTCCGGTCCTTCCGAGGTCCCGTCGAGGATGTTGCTGATGTTGGTCGGCGTCGCGCCCGCTTCATGTACTAAGGGAGACGGTGCCTCGGGCTCGGCGATGGCCACGGCGAAACGGTGTGACCCGACCGTGAACTGATCGCCGGACGCGAGCTTGTGCCGGCTCCCCGGACCCATCGCCACGCCTTGCCCCTCGATGAAGACCCCGTTGATCGAGAGGTCGACCAGCACGAAGCCTTGGCCGCCGTCGCCCTCGATGCGGCAGTGGGTCTTCGACACCTCTCGGGCTGGGTCGACCAAAACCATGTCGTTGTCGGCGCCGCGCCCCATGGTGAAGGACGCGCCCGGCTGGATGCG
>CAZZWW010000002.1:0-30376 GCA_964657815.1 Vulcanimicrobiota bacterium
CGGTGGGCTCGTCGGCGAGCAGGACGCCGGGGCCGTTGGCCACGGCCCGGGCGATCGCGACGCGCTGCTTCTCGCCGCCCGAGAGCTCCGGCGGCCGGTGCCTGGCCCGTCCGGCCAGCCCGAGATAGTCGAGCAGCTCGAGAGACCGTCCGCGCGCCTCGCTCTTCGTCATGCCGGCGATCATCTGCGGCAGCATCACGTTCTCCAACGCCGTGAACTCGGGCAGGAGATGGTGGAACTGGTAGACGAAGCCGATCTCCGAGCGACGCAGCGCGGTCAGCCCGGCATCGGTGAGCCCCGCCGTCGAACGCCCGCGCACGAGGACATCGCCGCTGTCGGGATGCTCCAGCAGCCCGGCGATGTGGAGCAGGGTCGACTTGCCAGCGCCCGAGGGCGCGGTCAGCGCCACCGACTGACCCCGATGCAGCGCGAAGTCGACGCCCGTGAGGATGTGGAGCGGCTCGCCCACCTGCCGGTAGGTGCGCACGACGCCCTTCAGCACCAGCGACGGCCCGGCGAACGGCGTCTCGGACGTCCCGCTCATTCGTAGCGCAGCGCCTCGACGGGATCGAGTCGCGCCGCCTCCCAGGACGGGTAGAGCGTCGCCACCAGCGAGATGAGCAGCGTGGCCGCCGCAATGACGACGATGTCCTGCGGCTCGACCTCGCTCGGCAGCTTCGACAGGTAGTAGATCTCGGCGGGAAAGAGGTTGAGGTGCATCGCACTGTTGAGCCCGGCGCGGATGTGCTCGGCGTTGAGCGCGATGAGCAGGCCGAGCCCGACCCCTGCCAGCGTGCCGACCGCGCTGATCGAGACGCCGGCGATCAGGAACACGCGCATGATGGCCCCGCGCGTCGCCCCGACGGTGCGCAGGATGGCGATGGCCGAGCCCTTGTCCTTCACCAGCATGATCAGGCTCGAGAAGATGTTCAGCGCCGACACGATCACCGACATGCCGACGACGATGAAGACGACGTTGCGCTCGACCTGGATGGCATCGAAGAAGGTCCGGTTGGTTTCCCGCCAGTCCGTCATGATGAAGCTCTGCTTGGCGTCGAGGTCGATGGCGGCGCGAACCTGGTCGATGGCCTCCGGATGCTGGAGGAACAGCTCGATCAGCGTCGCCTGCCCTTCCTTGTTGAAGAACAGCTGTGCCTCCGACAGCGGCATGAACACGTAAGTCGAGTCGAAGATCGACATGCCGACCTGGAAGATCGCGTGCACCGGATAGCTCTTGCGGCGGGGCTGGTTGCCGAACGGCGTGTCGACGCCCTTCGCCGTGAGCAGGGTGATGGTGTCGCCGACGTGGATCCCGAGTTGGTCGGCGAGGCGCTGGCCGATCGCGACGCCCTCGCCGGTGTCGAAGCCGGCGAGCGTGCCGCTCTTCACGTGGCCCTCGATGCCCGGCAGCTTGGCCAAATCCTTGCCCTCGACACCGCGGATGAAGCCGCCGGTCTGGCCGAACTGCGAGGAGAATCCTGCCGCCCCTTCGATCAGCGGCACCGCCATGGAGACGCCCGGCACGCGCTTCAGGTCGGCGGCGACCTGGTCGTAATTCGACAGGTTGGCGTCGGGCGCCTGCACGAAGATGTGGCCGTTGAGCCCGACCAGCTTCTCGAACAGGTCCTTGTGGAAGCCGTTGAAGACGCTCATCACCACGATGAGCGCGGTCACGCCCGCCATCACGCCGAGGAACGAGATGAGCGCGATGGCCGACACCGAGCCCGACGATCGGCGCGCCTTGAGGTAGCGCAACGCGATCATCCATTCGAACGATGCGAAAGGCAGGGTGCGGCCGGCCGGGCGGTGGCTGACGGGCTGGTCCATCCGGGCCGCGGTTCTCCGGCGATGCGTGCGAGGTCGGTCGCCGCTCTATACTCTGCCGAGTGCGGTCGCAATGAGGCTCCCGCACGCCGCACGGGCGACCGCCACCTTTCGGCGCGCCGCACGTTCACCGGTGACGGATCAGGAGGGTTGGCGATGGCGGCACGTACGATGGTGGCGGTGGCGGTTTTGGCATTGAGCGCCGGTACCCTGGCAGTCCCGGCCGCTGCGCGGACGGTTCACCGGCACTCCCGCGTGCTCCACGTCACGCGCTCGCGCGGCCTGCCGGTGCCCCCCGACCCGGTGGTCGTCGCCACCGCCAATCTCACTGGTCAGAACGGCAAGACGACGGACGTCAACGTCTTTCCCGACGCGTCGATCGGCGACGGCTTTACCGGCTTCCAGACGCCGGACCTCGGCAGCTACGGATTCGCCGGTGGCGCCCTGACGTCATACCAACTGCAGTAGGCCGGGGGCTTGCGCTGCACGATCAAGCATTGTCCGGACCCTGGGCATCGTCACGACCGCCACGAAGGTCGGCACCGCTCATCGGCCCACGATCGCGCCGGCGGCGCCGACCTGATCCTCGCCTCCTGACCTGACCGTGCGCGCCGATCTCGCCAGGGCAATCCCCGGAGACGCGGCACTCGCACGCGCCGGAGGCGACGCGAACCTGGATCGACGGCCGTCATTGAAGACGCGATCAAGAAGCAGGCGACACTAGGAGCTTCAGCGTGACCGACACGTCCGACTACACGCCGCCCAAGGTGTGGCGCCCGCCCGCTTCGAGCGGCGGCCGTTTCGCCAAGATCAACCGCCCCGTGTCCGGGCCGACGCACGAGACGGAGCTGCCGGTCGGCCGCCACCCGCTGCAGCTCTACTCGCTGGCGACGCCCAACGGGGTGAAGGTCACGGTGATGCTGGAGGAGCTGCTGGCGCTGGGCCATTCCGGCGCGGAATACGACGCCTGGCTGATCAAGATCAACGACGGCGACCAGTTCGGCTCGGGCTTCGTCGCCGCCAATCCGAATTCCAAGATCCCGGCGCTGGTGGACCATAGCGGTGCGACTCCGATCCGGATCTTCGAGTCCGGCGCGATCCTGGTGTATCTCGCGGAGAAGTTCGGCACGTTCCTGCCGACCGATCCGGCTGCACGCGCGGAATGCCTGTCGTGGTTGTTCTGGCAGATGGGCAGCGCGCCCTATCTCGGCGGCGGCTTCGGCCATTTCTATGCCTACGCGCCGGCGAAGATCGAATATGCCATCGACCGTTTCGCGATGGAGGCCAAGCGCCAGCTCGATGTCCTGGACAAGCGGCTCGCCGAGCACGAATATCTCGCTGGCAGCGCGTACACGATCGCCGACATCGCCGTCTGGCCCTGGTACGGCGGCCTCGCCAAGGGTTGGCTCTACGATGCGGCCGAGTTTCTCCAGGTCGCGGAGTACAAGAACCTGCAGCGCTGGGCGGACGCGGTCCTCGCGCGGCCGGCGGTCCAACGCGGGCGCATGGTCAACCGCACCTTCGGCGAGCCGTCGAAACAGCTGCACGAGCGTCACGACGTCGGCGACTTCGACACCAAGACGCAGGACAAGCTGGCGCCGAAGGCCTGAGGCATGGGATCTTGGTTGGTGCCAGTCGGCAAAGACCGACGTTGCTCTGGCGCTCAGCCGGCGAGCGCGGCGATGACCTCTACCGTGCGCTCCTGCCACGGCTTCGCCCGGTAGAAGAAGGCCGCGGCGAAGTGCGAGGAGTCGAGCACCGAATTGGCCGGGCGGGCAGCGGGTGTGGGATAATCGGCGGTGGCGATGGCGTCGACGGCAGGCCTTTTGCCGGTGTGCGCCGCCTGCGCCGCGACGATCGCCTCCGCGAAGCCATGCCACGACGTCGCGCCGGTACCGGCGAAATGAAACGTGCCGGCAAGCGTCGGGTCACGTGCCAGCCCCGCATCGACGGCGAGGATGGCTTCGGCGATGTCGGCTGTGGCGGTGGGACAGCCCACCTGGTCGGCCACTACGCGCAATCGGTCCCGTTGGGCGCCGAGGCGCATCATCGTCTTGAGGAAGTTGTTGCCGTGGGTGCCGTAGACCCAAGCGGTGCGCAGGATCACGTGGCGCGGATTGGCGGTACGGACCGCCGCCTCGCCCTCGGCCTTGGTCCGGCCGTAGACGCCGAGCGGCGCGATCGGATCGTCCTCGGTGTAGGCGCCGGGCTTGCTGCCGTCGAACACGTAATCGGTGGAAAGATGCACGATCGGCACGCCCGCGGCGGCGGTAGCGGCGGCGAGCACGCGGGGACCGTCGACGTTGCCTCGCGCGGCCGCCTCGGGGTCGCCCTCGGCCTTGTCGACGGCGGTGTAGGCGGCGGCGTTCACCACCAGGCGGGGCCGGGTTCGCGCGATCAGCCCCGCGACGGCCTCCGGGTCCGCGATATCGACGTCGGCCCGGGTAGCGCCCACGGCCGGCACGCCTCGAGCGGCGGCGAGCGCGACGAATTCGCGCCCGACCTGCCCGGCGGCACCGAAGACCAGGATCGGCCGGTCGGTCCTGGTCTCCTCGGTGTTCAAGAGGCGTCCCGCGCAGCGCCGAGCCGCTCGCCGCGGTAGACGCCGGAGCGGATGCGGCCCCACCAGGCGGGATTGTCGAGGTACCAACGCACCGTCTTGCGCAGCCCGCTTTCAAAAGTCTCGCGCGGCTCCCAGCCGAGTTCGCGCTTGATCTTGCCGGCATCGATCGCGTAGCGCCCGTCGTGGCCGGGCCGGTCGGTCACGAAAGTGATCAGCGTCTTGCGTGCGCCGATCGCCGTGGACGGTGCCATCTCGTCGACCAATTCGCAGATCGCCTCGACCACCTCGATGTTGCGGCGCTCGTTCCAGCCGCCGACATTGTAGCTCTCGCCGATCACCCCACGCGTGGCGATTTCGACCAGGGCCCGGGCGTGGTCCTCCACGTAGAGCCAGTCGCGGACGTTGGCGCCGGTACCGTAGACAGGCAGCGGCTTGCCCTCGAGCGCGTTGAGGATCACGAGCGGAATCAGCTTCTCGGGAAAGTGGTAGGGGCCGTAGTTGTTCGAGCAGTTCGAGGCCACCGTCGGCAGCCCGTAGGTGTGGTGCCAGGCCCGCGCCAGATGGTCGGAGCCGGCCTTGCTCGCCGAATAGGGCGAGTTCGGCTGGTAGGGACTGTCCTCGTGGAAGAAGCCCTCGGCGCCGAGCGAGCCGAACACCTCGTCGGTCGACACGTGATGGAAGCGAAAGCGCGCCTTGGACTCGCCCTCCAGCGCCGCCCAGTGCCAACGCGCCGCCTCGAGCAGCACGAAGGTGCCGTTGACGTTGGTCTCGATGAAGGTGCCGGGACCGTCGATCGAGCGATCGACGTGGCTCTCGGCAGCGAGGTGCATCACCACGTCGGGCTTCACATCCGCAAAGATGCGGCGGATCGCGCTCGGGTCGCAGATGTCGGCCCGCTCGAAGCGGTAACGCGGATCGTCGGCGACGCCGGCGAGGTTGTCGAGATTGCCGGCATAGGTCAGCTTGTCGAGATTCAGGACCTCGTGGTTGGTATCGGCGATCAGGTGGCGCACCACGGCCGAGCCGATGAAACCGGCGCCGCCGGTCACGATGAAGCGCATGGGCTCAGCTCCCGAAATCGAAGGGGGTGGTGGCGTCCTTCAGGAACGGCAGCGTGGCGTCTTTTTCCGAGACCTTGATCTCCGCCGCCGGCACCGGCCACTCGATGCCGATATCGGGATCGTCCCAGCGAAGGCCGGCCTCCGCCGCCTTGTTGTAGAAACCGTCGACCTTGTAGGCGACGGTCGTACCTGGCTCCAGCGTGCAGAACGCATGGGCGAAGCCGATCGGGATCAGCAACTCCTCGCCGACTTGCGCCGTGAGCGTGGCGCCGCACCAACGGCCGTAGGTCGCGCTGCCGCGCCGCAGGTCCACGGCGACGTCGTAGACCGAGCCGGCGAGCACGCGCACGAGCTTGGTCTGCGGCTCGGGCGCAAGCTGGAAGTGCAGGCCGCGGATGGTGCCGCGCTGCGTCGACAGCGACTGGTTGTCCTGCCGGAATTCGGTCGTGATCCCGGCCTGACGGAACGTGCGCTGCGTGTAGGTTTCGACGAAATAGCCGCGGCTGTCGGCGAAGCGCCGCGGCGTCACCAGCAGCACGCCGGGAATCGCCAGAGGCTCGACGCTCAAGGTCATGGCGCGACCAGCTCCATCTGCCGCTGCAGGTAGGCGCCGTAGCCCGACTTGCCGTAGCGCGCGGCGCTGCGCAGCACGGTCTCGCGGTCGATGAAGCCCTGATTGAAGGCGATCTCCTCGAGGCACGAGATCTTGAGACCCTGCCGACGCTCGAGGATCTCCACGAACTGTCCCGCCTCGGCTAGGCTCTCGTGCGTGCCGGTGTCGAGCCAGGCGAAGCCGCGCCCCATTATCTCGACGCTGAGTTGGCCGCGCTCGAGATAGACCCGGTTGACGTCGGTAATCTCGAGTTCGCCGCGCGGCGAAGGCGTCAGCCCGGCGGCGATGTCGAGCACCGAATTGTCGTAGAAATAGAGCCCGGTGACGGCGAGGTTCGACTTCGGCGTGGCCGGCTTCTCCTCGATGGACACAGCCTTGCCTGTTCCATCCATCTCGACGACACCGTAGCGCTCGGGATCCGATACGACGTAGCCGAACACGCTTGCGCCGCTGCCACGCCCGACCGCGTTGGCGAACAGCTCGGGTAGGCCATGCCCGTAGAAAATGTTGTCGCCCAGCACCAAGGCCACATTGTCGTCACCGACGAAATCGCGACCGATGATGAATGCCTCGGCAAGGCCGTTGGGCGCCGGCTGCACCGCGTAGGAGATGGCGATGCCGAACGCCTCGCCGGTCCCCAGCAGCTGCCGGAACAGCGGCTGATCGTGCGGCGTGGTGATGATCAACACCTCGCGTATGCCCGCCATCATCAGCGTGCCCAGCGGGTAGTAGATCATCGGCTTGTCGTAGACTGGCAGAAGCTGCTTCGATATCACGAGCGTCAGAGGATACAGGCGTGTGCCGGACCCTCCAGCCAGGATGATCCCTTTCATTCAGGGTCCTTCGTTCGAGGAGTGCGGCGTTCGAACCGTTTCGACGGCATCCGTCAAGTCCTGGCGGGAAACCTTCAACCTGCAGGCCTCTTCAGCTCAGGCATCGTCGCGATCGGCGCGGGTCCATTCGTCTTTCGGTCCCCGCGGCCCTTCGATCAGTCGCACCATCAGTCCGCGCAGCGTGTTCACGTCCTGCTCGGTCAGGCCGATGCGGTGAAAGATGTTGCGGAGGTTGCGCTTCATGACCGGCATCTTCGACACCGGACGGAAGAAGCCGCGCCACTCCAATTCGTGCTCGAGAAAGCCGAAGAAGCTATGCACCATCTCGCGCGAGGCCGGCGGAGACCGCTCGCGCCCGGCGAAGCGCCCGGTGTCGCCCTCGGCGGCCCGCAACCATTCGTAGCCGACAAGCAGCACCGCCTGGGCCAGGTTGAGCGAGCCGTAGGCCGGATTGACCGGGAAGGTGACGATGGCGTCGGCGGCGCCGATTTCGTCGTTGTCCATGCCGGTACGTTCCGGCCCGAACAGGATGCCGTGTCGCTCGCCGGCTCTAAGCGCCGACGCGGTCTCCGGCATGGCCTCGCCCGGCGTGCAGATGCGCTTCTGTTGGCCACGCTCGCGCGCCGTCGTGGCCCAGACGAAGTTGAGATCGGCGATGGCCGCGGGCACGTCGGGGTAGAGCTTGGCCGCCTCGAGCAGATGCGAGGCGCCGGCGGCTGCGGCCACCGCCGTCTCGGCGTGCTCGTCGGTGCGCGGCCAGCCGTCGCGAGGGGCGACGAGGCGGAGGTCGGACAGGCCGAAATTGGCCATGGCGCGGGCGCACATACCGATGTTCACGGCGAGCTGCGGCCGCACCAGGATCACGGCGGGGCCGCCGGTCAGCGCCGTCTTCGTGTGATCCGTCCCCGCCCCGGTCAATTCGGCTCGTCCCTCACGTTTGGCTCACGCGCCCCTTAGCATCATCCGGCACCAGGGGCGCCCTCCGATCGCCGCCCCTCCGGCGGGAGGCCGGTGCAGCACTACAGAGCTGCGAGGGTGGCGACGCGGCAACGACTCCCCATGAAGCCTCGGCCGTGAGATAGCGGGCATCGTTGCCGTTCCTGCCTCCGGATACCGCCTTGGCCAAGCTCCTTCTCGTCGTTGCCGCCGCCCTTGTCGACGACGATGGTCGCGTGCTGGTGAGCCAGCGCCCTGAGGGTCGGTCGCTGGCGGGGCTGTGGGAGTTTCCCGGCGGAAAGGTGGAAGCCGGCGAAAGGCCGGAGGAGGCGCTGATCCGCGAACTCGCCGAGGAACTCGGCGTCGAGGTGACGGAGCCTTGCCTGGCGCCGCTCACCTTCGCCAGCCACGCCTATTCCGAGATGCATCTGTTGATGCCACTCTACATCTGTCGGCGCTGGGAGAAACTCGCCCAGCCTCTCGAAGGCCAGACGCTACGCTGGGTTCGGCCCGCCGTCCTGCGCGAGCTGCCGATGCCACCGGCTGACGCACCCCTCATTCCTGCCTTGGTCGACCTTCTCGGCTAGGCCGAGGCCGAAATCCTTTCTCAATCAATTGCGCGCAAATAACGCAGGAGTGCAGGAACAATCCCGTCTTTTCATGCATTTGTCAGACTCGATGAAGTCGATCGGCAAATGCCGGGGCGGGATAGGTTCGGGATTCATGTGATGGCCAACGTTCGGGACCTCAACAGCCGACGGGAAATGGTCGAGCCTAGGCTCCAGACCCCACGTCATGTCGGATACCGGAACGGCATGACGGCCACGCACATGATCGGCGACCGTCTCTCGCGCGTCTACGAAGTGGCATCCGAGCTGCCTGGCGACATGGGGGCGGTGTTGCGCAACCTCGACGGCAAGGTCCGCGGCACGCGCTGAACTCCGACGTCAATCCTTGGCGCGCTCGACGTACGAGCCGTCGTCGGTCTGGACCACCACGCGGGTGCCCGTCGCGATATGCGGCGGCACCATGATCCGGGCGCCGTTCGAAAGCTTTGCCGGCTTGTAGGACGAGGAGGCCGTCTGGCCCTTCATGGCAGGTTCGGTTTCGACGATCTCCAGCGTCACGCGGGCCGGGAGCGAGATGCCGACAGGCACGCCGTTGAACATCGATAGAACGCAGACCATGCCCTCCTGCAGATAGACCGCAAGGTCGCCGAGCACCTCGTCGGGCACGATCACCTGGTCGTAGTTTTCCTGGTTCATGAAGGTGAACCCGTCGGAATCCTTATAGAGATACGAGAAGTTCGAATCCTCGACGAAGGCACGCTCGACCTGCTCGGTGGTCTTGTAGCGGTCGGTGGTCTTCACCCCATCGCTGAGACGACGCATGTCGATCTGCGTCGTCGGCGTGCCTTTGCCGGGGTGGAAGCTCTCTGCCGTGAGCACGACATAGAGATTGCCGTCATCGCGCTCGATGATGTTGCCCTTGCGGATCGAACTGGCGATGACTTTCACGGAACGTCCTTGTAGAAGCGCGGCGAAGAGGTGACCCGTCAATGGGTCGAGCGGCCGGAGCGTCGTGCGCACGGCCGTGCAGGCGCCTTCGCTAGCCGGTGAGCGCGCCGCGGATCAAGCGAAATCACGATGCATGCACCTTCGCGAGAGTCGCCGGCGAGCTTGGCGGCGACAGGGCGGGAGCCCTGGTGGCGGCCCGAAATCTTCGCGGCGCGGGCGCCGACGCTGCGGGCGCGGGCGCGCATCAAGGAGGCCGTGCGACGCCACTTTCTGGATGAAGGCTTCATCGAGGTCGAGACCCCGGCGCTGCAGGTGTCCCCCGGCCACGAGACTCACGTCTCGGCATTTCGCACCACGGCGATCGGCCTCGACGGCGTCGCGATGCCGCTGACGCTGCACACCTCGCCCGAGCTGACCTGCAAAAAGCTGCTGGCGGCCGGCATGGAGCGCCTGTTCACGCTTGCGCCGGTCTACCGCAACCGCGAGCGCGGACGGCTGCACCATCCTGAATTTCTGATGCTGGAATGGTACCGCGCCGGCGAGCCGCTCGATGCGCTTATCGGCGATGCCGCCTTGCTGCTGCGCGCCGCCGCGACAACCGCCGGCAGCGGCCGCCTGCGCCACCGCGGCCGCGAGTGCGACCCTTATCTCGCCCCCGAGATTCTCCCCGTTTGCGAGGCCTTCCTCCGTCACGCGAAGGTCGACCTCGTCGCCATGCTCCCGAGCGCTCCCGAAGGCTTTTCGCGCCTCGTCGCCACCGCCCGCGACCACGATCTGAGGGTCGCCGCCGACGACACGTGGTCGGACCTGTTCAGCAAGATCTTGTCGGCGGCGGTCGAGCCGCGGCTCGGCGAGGGACGGCCGACCTTTCTCACGCGCTACCCCGCGAGCGAGGCGGCGCTGGCCCGCCTCTGCCCCGACGACTCCCGCTTCGCCGAACGCTTCGAGCTCTACTGCTGCGGCGTCGAGGTCGCCAACGCTTTCGCTGAGCTGACCGAACCCGCCGAGCAGCGTCGCCGTTTCATCGAGGCCGAGGACGAGCGCGAGCGCATCTACGGCGAGCGTCTCGTGCTCGACGAGGACTTCTTGGCCGCGCTGTCGATCATGCCTGAGAGCTGCGGCATCGCGCTCGGCTTCGATCGCCTCGTCATGCTGGCCACCGGCGCCGACGACGTTGCTGCCGTGATGTGGGCGCCGGTGGCGGAGCCGGCGTGACGCAGGCGTTCCGCGATGCGGCGGCCCTGGCCGCGCGCGGCCTGATCGCGCCCGCCGCCGTCCCCGACGCCGCGCGCGTCGGCGCCCGCTACGCCATCGGCGTCAGCGAGGACGTCGCCGCCCTCGTCGACCCGAGCGACGCCGGCGACCCGATCGCCCGCCAGTACCTCCCCGACCTTCGCGAACTGACGACCACGCCCGGCGAGCGCGCCGACCCGATCGGCGACACCGCGCATTCGCCCTGCGAGGGCTTGGTGCACCGCTATCCAGATCGCGTGCTGCTGAAGCTCGTCGACGTCTGCGCGGTGTACTGCCGTTTCTGCTTTCGCCGCGAGACCGTCGGACCGGGCGGCGGAGGCGCTCTGTCGCCGACCGCGCTCGACAGGGCCATGGCCTACGTCGCCGCGCGTCCCGCGATCTGGGAGGTGATCCTGACCGGTGGCGACCCGCTCGCCGCCTCGCCGCGGCGGCTGGCCGACGTCGCGGAGCGTCTCGCAGCGATCCCCCACGTGAAGATCCTGCGCGTCCATACCCGGCTGCCGGTTGCGATGCCGGAACGCATCCGTTCCGGCCTGATCGAGGCGCTGACGCGCTCAGGCAAGACGGTGTACGTGGCGGTGCATGCCAATCATCCCCGCGAGTTGACGCCGGCCGCCCGCGCCGCCTGCGCGCGCCTTGCCGCCGCCGGCTGCGTGCTGGTCAGCCAGAGCGTTCTGCTGCGCGGCGTCAACGACGACGCAGACGTGCTGGCCGCGCTGATGCGCGGCTTCGTCGAGGCAGGGGTCAAGCCGTACTACCTGCACCATCCCGACTTGGCGCCAGGCACGTCGCACTTCCGGCTGAGCCTCGCCGAGGGGCAGGCGCTGGTCGCCGCCCTGCGGGGCCGCCTCTCCGGCCTGTGTCAGCCGCACTACATGCTCGATATCCCCGGCGGCCACGGAAAGATCCCGGTGGGGCCGTCATACCTCACGGACAATGACCAAGTGCGAGATTGGCGCGGCGGCACGCACGCCTATCCGGCCGCCGTCGCCGCGGACTGATCCGCGGTCGCCGACAGGCGAGTCGGCAGCGTCTCGATCCGCAGACGGCGGCGTACGCTCCTGGAAATCGCGTCGATCGCGATGGACAACGCCGCCGTCGCGACCAGCACCACGGCCGCTTCGTCGAACCGGAACTCGTAGAAGTCGGCATTGATGGAATAGCCGAGCGTCCTCACGCCGAGGATGCCGACGATCGCGCTCTCGCGCACGATGATCTCGTAACGGTAGAGCACCAGCGCCATGAACTGCCCGTAGAGGCGCGGCAGCGTCTCGTAGGCATAGAGGTCGAGCCGGCGCGGTGGTGCATCGGGGCGGTAGGCCAGGGCGTCGGCGTGTCGCCCCATGAGGAACCCGATGATGCCGCCGTTGTGCAGGCCGAGCGCGATCACGGCCGGCAGCAGCGAGGGACCGAGCAGCTGCAGCAGGATGTAGACGGCGACGAACTCCGGCGTGCCGCGGAGCAGGATGAGGAAGGCGCGTCCTCCCACCCGACCGAAGCGCCCGGTGAAGCGACGGCTGATCGCGGGGAACAGGAGCAGCGAGGTCGCGGCGGAGAGGGTCGCGGCAAGCTGCGAGAGCACCAGCGTGGCCATCATCCCTGGGATCACCTGTGCGGCGAGGACGTGCCGGAGCCATGGACCCGAAGCGCCGTGGCCGGTGCGGATCGGGGCGGGCACGACGTCGGCGGCGAAGCGCGCGAGCCGCACGCCGACGGGGTCGCCGGTCAGCCCGTCGACGAAGAGCCAGAGCACGACGAGGCTGCCGCCGACGAGGAACGGCAGCGTCGCCGGTCGCGCCCACAACCCGCGCGTGGCGATCAGCAGGTAGAAGGCGATCATCAGTGCGGCGACCTGAGGATAGTCGCCCTGCTGGAAAAAGGTCTCCAGGCTGAAGCCGATCGTCGGCACGCCGATGAAGCCGATGATCAGCGTCGAGCGCATGCCGCATTCCAGCCGGTAGAGCAGGTAGGAGCGGAAGGCGTGGGAGAGCAGCGGGCCGCGCACGAAGAGCAAGCGGGAGACGATGCCGGTGCGCGCCGGCAGGGCGCGCTCGGCGGAGAGGTCGGCCTCCTCCATGATCTCGGCGTAGACCTTGGCGAAGATGCCCGCGTAGGGGATCGCCAGTGCGAGCACGCCGGTGATCGCCGAGATGCCGGTGATCTGCAGCAGCAGCATCGCCCAGAAGAGCTCGTGGATCGAACGCATGCAGGCGGCGACGATCCGCACGGTGCGCGATCGTGCGAACACCAGCGACAGAGCCAACCCGATTGCGCCGCCGAGCCCGACGCCGATCACGGCGAAGGCCACCGTGAGGGCCACCTCGCGCAGCGTGATCGCCGCGAGGTCCGGGCGCAGAAAGCCGGCGCCGAAACGGGCGATGTCGTTCCAGGGATGGAGTGCCTTGACGCGGAGATCGGCGGCGAGGCCGGACGCGAGCGCGAGGCCGAGGAAGGCCAGCGTGACGGTGCCGTAGCCGAGCGCCGGAAGACGGCGAGACGGCGAGGCCAGGCTCATACCGCCTCCTCCGGTTCAGCGCATGATGAAGCTTTCGGCGATGTAGCGCCGCCGCATCGGCCGCAGCACGAACAGGGCCAGCAACGCCGCGATGATATTGAAGCCGACGGTCACCATGAACACCGCCTGCCAGCCGTAATGCGCGGCGATCACGCTGGCGATCGGCACCAGCAGCGCGCCGAAGCCCTTGGCGGTGTAGAGCATGCCGGCGTTGGTGGACGCGTAGCGAGAGCCGAAGGTGTCTCCGCAGGTCGCCGGGAACAGGCTGTAGATCTCGCCGAACACCAGGAAGTAGAAGGCCGACGCCAAGACGAACACGATCGGATCGTGCCCGGCGATGCCGAGCAGCAGCAGCATGGCGGCGGCGGTCGAGAAGGCAATCCCCATCGTATTCTCGCGCCCGATGCGATCGGAGAGCATGCCGAACAGCGGGCGCCCGACCCCGTCGAGGATACGGTCGAGCGAGAGCGCGAAGGTCAAGGCCGCCGCGCTGATCCCGAAAAGCGCGACCGGCGTCTTGGCGATCCCGTAGTCGTTGGCGATCGGCGCGATCTGCGCCGCCGTCATCAGGCCGCCGGCGGCGACCAGGACGAAGATGGCGTAGAGGAGCCAGAACACCGGCGTGCGCACCGCCTTGTTCGGCTTCACGCTGCGCTTGGCCTGCGGAATGGACAGGCGGCGCACGACCGGCGGATGCAGGATCTTGGGCGCGTGGATCATCAGTCCGACTATGAGAACCACGAGGCCCTGGCCGATGCCGAAGACCAGGAAGGCGTGCCGATAGCCCTGGGCCGCGATCATCTGCCCGATCGGCACCACGGTCAGCGCCGCGCCGGCACCGAAGCCGGCGGCGGTGGCGCCGGCAGCCAGGCCGCGCTTGTCGGGGAACCACTTCAGCGCGTTGCCGACGCAGGTGCCGTAGATCGCCGCTGCGCCGAAGCCGCCCACCACCGCGCCGAGATAGAGCAGACCGAGCGATTGAGCGTAGGCGTTGATCAGCCAGGCGATCGCGATCAGGACCGCGCCGGCCATCATGACCGGGCGCGGCCCGTAGCGGTCGCCGAACCAGGCCTTGAGCGGCACCATCCAGGTCTCGGTCATGACGAAGAAGGTGAAGGCGAGCTGCACGCTCGCGCGATCCCAGTGGTTGCCCTTGGAGATCGGATCGACGAACAGGGTCCAGCCGTACTGGAGGTTGGCGATCATCGCCATGCAGATCACGCCGGCCCCGAGCTGGAGCCATCGGGTCGCCGGCGTGCCCTCCATGACCGGCACCACGATCGGGTGCGCGATCGTATCGGCAGCCGAGTCTTCGGCGTCGGTGCGCATCGCCGTGCCTCCAGGTTTTTTCTTGTGCAAAGTCCGCGGGTTGTAACGTCGCGCCCTGCCGGATGGCAATGGAAGCGATGCGCGTCGTTCGGACGTCGTCCAGGAAACGGCTCGCGCGAGCGCCGCAAGCTGGTTAAATAAGGCGCGGCGCGAGCGGGGGCTTCTGTGGATCAGCGGGCGACGAGAGACACGCAGGGCTCCGACGAGCAGACGGGCGATCCGCAGAACGTCACGGTGACGCACTTCTTCACCGACGTCGAGCATTGGATCACGATCGGCATCGGGGCGATCCTGATCGTCGCCACGCTGCTGCTGCTGTCGGGCACGCTGGCCGGTGTGTGGGACGCGGCGCGCCACTGGCCGGTGACCGACAACATCTTCCTCATCGTCGACAAGCTTCTGTTCACGCTGATGCTCGTCGAGATCCTCCACACGGTCCGTCAGTCGATCGCCCGGGATCAGATCGCGGTGGAACCGTTCCTGATCGTCGGCCTGATCGCCTGCGTCCGGCGCATCCTGATCGTCACCGTGGAGATCGCCAACCAGCCGGGCGGCGACAAGAGCGCGACCCACTTCAGCCAGTCGATGACCGAGCTCGGCGTGCTCGGCGGCCTCGTGCTGGTGCTGATCGTCTCGATCTACCTGTCGCGGCTCAGCCGAAAGGTGTCAGCCGGCTGAGCGCTGTCCGTCATGTCGCAGACGGGCCTTCGGGATCGACGATCGCCTATTCCGCGGCCTCGTCGCGCGAGGACGCCGAGGCTGGCTTCAGCCGGTCGGGGTGGGGCATGGAAATGATGTTGTAACCGGCGTCGACGAAATGCACCTCGCCGGTGACGCCGTTCGACAGCTCGCTCAGGAGGTAGAGAGCGGCGCCGCCGACGTCCTCGATCGTCACCGATCGGCGCAGCGGGGCGTGGTCGCGCTGATAGGCGAACATGGCGCGCGAGTCGGCGATGCCGGCACCAGCCAACGTGCGAATCGGGCCAGCCGAGATCGCGTTGACGCGTATGCTGTCGCGACCGTAGTCGACAGCGAGGTAGCGCACCGAGGCTTCCAGCGCAGCCTTGGCGACGCCCATGACGTTGTAGTTCGGCATGACGCGCGTGGCACCGCCGAAGGTGAGCGTCAGCAGGCTGCCGCCCGGACGCAGCATCGGCGCCGCACGCTTGGCGATCTCGGTGAAGGAAAAAGCCGAGACCAGCATCGTCTTGGAAAAATTCTCGCGCGTCGTGTCGGCGTAGCGGCCCTTGAGCTCGGCTTTCGCCGAGTAGGCGATGCAGTGGACGACGAAGTCGATGTCGCCCCACGCCGCGCCGAGGCGTTCGAAGAGCTCGTCGATGGAGGGGATGTAGTCGACATCGCAGGGCAGGACGAGCGATGATCCCAGGCTTTCGGCCAACGGGCGCACGCGCTTGCCCAGCGCCTCTCCCTGGTAGGAGAAGGCGAGATCGGCACCGTGCGCCCGCAGGGTTCGGGCGATGCCGAAGGCGATCGAATGGTCGTTGGCCACGCCCATGACGAGACCGCGCCGGCCGGTCATCAGGCCGGGCGAGGCAGCCTCAGGCATCGACATGCTTCAGCAGCAAAGTGGCGTTGGTGCCGCCGAAACCGAACGAGTTCGAGATGACGTGACCGAGCGTGGCGTCGCGCCGCTCGCGTACGATGTTCATGTCGGCGAAGGCGGGATCGATCTCATCGATATGCGCGCTCTCACAGATGAAGCCGGAGTTCATCATGAGAAGCGAGTAGATCGCCTCCTGGGCACCGGTCGCCCCCATCGAATGGCCCGTCAGCGACTTCGTCGCCGAGATGGGCGGGCTCTTGTCGCCGCCGCCGAAGATATTGCGCAGCGCCTCGATCTCCTTCAGGTCGCCCACCGGCGTCGATGTGGCGTGCGGGTTGATGTAGTCGATCGGCGCCTTGAGTCCATCGATCGCCATGCGCACGCATCGTTCGGCGCCTTCGCCGGACGGGGCCACCATGTCGTAGCCGTCCGAGGTCAGGCCATAGCCGGCGATCTCGCCGTAGATGCGGGCGTTGCGGGCTTTGGCGCGCTCGAACTCCTCGAGCACCAGGACGCCAGCGCCTCCGGCGATGACGAAGCCGTCGCGGTTCTTGTCGAAGGCGCGCGAGGCGACGGCCGGCGTGTCGTTGTAGTGCGTCGACATCGCGCCCATCGCGTCGAAGAGCACCGAGAGCGTCCAGTCGAGCTCCTCGCAACCACCGGCGAACATCACGTCCTGCTTGCCCCAGGCGACCATCTCGTAGGCGTTGCCGATGCAATGGTTCGACGTCGCGCACGCCGAGGAGATCGAGTAGTTCGCGCCCTTGATCTTGAACCATGTGGCGAGCGTCGCCGAGGCGGTCGATGACATCGCCTTGGGCACGGCGAAGGGGCCGACGCGCTTGGGACCTTTCGCGCGGGCGAGGTCGGCGGCCTCGACGATGGCCCGCGTCGAGGGACCGCCCGAACCCATCACGATGCCGGTTCTGGGATGCGAGACCTCGTCCGGGGCGAGCGCGGAATCGACGATGGCCTGGTCCATAGCCAGATGGGCCCAGGCCGTACCGCCGCCGTGGAAACGCATGGCGCGGCGGTCGACCCCCGCCATTCCGTCGTCGGACGGCGCTCCCTGGACCTGGCTACGAAAACCGAGTTCCTTGAACTTTTCGGCCGGGCCGATGCCGGATCTCGCCTCGCGCAGCGATGCCAGCACCGCCTGCGTCGAGTTTCCGATGGGGGAGACGATCCCCATCCCGGTCACGACGACACGTCTCATGTTTCACTCCGCTCGGTGCCGCCGGCGCGCCGCCGCGATGGCGGTCGGCGGGGCGAAGAGGTTCGCGGCTCAGGCCGCGACAGGATCCGCCTGGAACAGACCGACCTTCAGGTCCTTCGCCTCGTATATGCGTGCGCCGTCGGCCTCCAGCCACCCGTCGGCGATGCCCAACGTCAGCTTTCTGCGGAAGACGCGCTTGAGGTCGACGCCATAGATGACCTTCTTGACGGTCGGCAGGACCTGGTTGGTGAACTTGACCTCGCCGACCCCGAGCGCCCGGCCGCGACCCGGCAGGCCCAGCCAGCCGAGATAGAACCCGAGCAGTTGCCACAACGCGTCGAGGCCAAGACAGCCCGGCATCACAGGATCGTTCTTGAAGTGGCAGCCGAAGAACCAGAGGTCGGGCTTGATCTCGAACTGCGCCCGGATGTGCCCTTTCCCGCCCGGGCCACCCTCTTCCGACAGCTCGGAGATGGTGTCGAACATCAGCATCGGCGGCAGCGGCAGCTGCGCGTTCCCGGGCCCGAAAAGTTCGCCGCGCGCGCAGGCAAGCAAGTGTTCGTAGTCGAAGCTGGAGCGACGTTCGCTCATCGTGGCATTGTTCTTTCGGGTGGGACGGCCTGGGGCACGGGCGGCGGTGTCTAGCATAGGGGTGGGCGGACCGGAAGCCGCGTCGCTGCGCCCTTTGGAAGACCTCGAAACGCGAAAAGGCGCGCCCCAACGCGGGACGCGCCTGAATTGCGGCCTTCGAGGCCTCATGCGCCGACGGCGCGCATCCCCATCATGCCGTCCAACATCGCGACCGGCGCCGGAAAGTCGGCGCGGTCGCCCTTCTCCCGTCCTTCGAGACCCTGGGCCTTGACCAGTTCGGCACTGGCCTCCTCGAGCTGGCTCTTGGCATCCGAAAGCTGCTCCTTGAGCTCGGCGGCCGAACGCACGAGGTTCTCGCGCCGCGCCCTGGCGGCACGGGCATAGGTCGGATAGGCGAAGTGCAGCGGGTCGGCGATGCCGGCCTTCTGCTCCTCGCTGACGATCTCGCGATCGAGATCGGCCGCGATGCGAAGAAAATCCGCGGCCATGCTCTCGATCTGGGCGACCCGTCGACGTTTCTCATCCACCTGGAAGCGCCTGAGGCGCACCAGCGAATCCCGCGACTTCATACGCAACTCCGCGACACAGCAAGGACCGGCAGGTCCCGTTCAGGGTTTCCGCGAGACAGGATGATCCTGCCAAAGCAAGGTTGCGGGTTTATTACTGCCGCGACCTCTTTGCCGTGCGTGTGGCCGAGGCTCGTGCGATATTGGCGGCACGGTGATTCGAACGGCTAACGCCTTGCCGAGTCCGGTGTACCGCGTCCCGCGTTCCCAGCTCTCCTGAACTCGACGGCGTCGCCGGCTTACCCGGTGGTCGCCTGTCGATCGGAGGCATTTCGTTAACCAGTGTCCGTTAAGGTTACGGAAATCGTAGCGCTCTCGACGCCGGCCTCCCCAAGAGGGCGCTGGCGAAGGAGCCATGAGATCATCGCGACGCCAGGCGGGAACCTGGCGCCGCAGGGCAAGCTGGGGGCCGGCAATGCGCGTTCTTTTGATCGAGGATGACAGCGCGACCGCGCAGAGCATCGAGCTGATGCTCAAATCCGAGAACTTCAACGTCTACACGACGGATCTCGGCGAGGAGGGCATCGACCTCGGCAAGCTCTACGACTACGACATCATCCTGCTCGACCTGAACCTGCCCGACATGTCGGGCTACGAGGTGCTGCGCACGCTGCGCGTCGCCAAGGTGAAGACGCCCATCCTGATCCTCTCCGGCCTCGCCGGCATCGAGGACAAGGTGAAGGGCCTCGGTTTCGGTGCCGACGACTACCTCACCAAGCCGTTCCACAAGGACGAGATGGTGGCGCGCATCCACGCCATCGTGCGCCGCTCCAAGGGCCACGCCCAGTCGGTCATCACCACGGGCGACCTCGTCGTCAATCTCGACCAGAAGACCGTGGAGGTCTCGAGCGCCCGCGTGCACCTCACCGGCAAGGAGTACCAGATGCTGGAGCTCCTCTCGCTGCGCAAGGGCACGACGCTGACGAAGGAGATGTTCCTCAACCACCTCTACGGCGGCATGGACGAGCCCGAGCTCAAGATCATCGACGTCTTCATCTGCAAGCTGCGCAAGAAGCTGGCGAACGCCAGCCAGGGCCGCAACTACATCGAGACCGTGTGGGGCCGCGGCTACGTGCTGCGCGAGCCCAACGAGGAAGAGTCTCGCATCACCGCGTGACCGGATCGGCCTCGACGACGAAAGCAAAAGGCCCCGATCGTCGATCGAGGCCTTTTGCTTGCAGCGCAGCGCATCGAGACAGGCACCGTTGGCAATGTCGCCGACGGTGCCCGCCGATCACATGGCCTTATGCATCTTCTTGTGCATCATCATGTGGTGATGACGGTGATGCTTCATCGGCTTGTCCATCATCGGGGCCGGTGCGCCGCCGCCCGGAGCCAGGATCGGCTGGAGGATCGGCTGCGTGACACCGTTCACGACCATCATGGCCTGGGTCATGCCGGGGATGATCGTCTCGCCGGGCAGGTTGGTCGGGGCGCCCGAGTTCATGGGGGCGGCGTAGAAGTCGGTCGGGCCGGCAACGGCATAACCGGTGGTCGCGGCGGTGAGAGCCGCGGCGACGATGAGCTTCTTGATCATAGGACCTCCTCTGGAATTCCGCGAAATCGCCCGAAGCGTCGGGCCTAGCCTCGCTTAGACCGCAAAGTACACTCGTGAGATGAGGGTGCAACGGATAGACCTGTGAGAAGGTTCGTTCTGCCGGCTCTGTTGCCCCCGTGATACGTTGGCGCTATTTCCCGGAGCGGCAGAAGCCTCCACCCCCGCGCAGGACAGATCATGAGCACGTTCGAACGGCCCAAGGAGATCATCAACTACTGCCTGGCGCCGCTGAAGCTCGACGAATCGTCCGAGGGATTCAAGGAGGCGTTCCGGCGCATGGAGCACGTGGTCAAGACGCTGCAACTCGCCGCCGGCAAGGCCAAGCAGCCGATCGCGGTGGACTTCTCGCAGATGCGCACGCTCACGATCAACGAGGAAGCCCACGGCCACGAGGATTATTGAGGCCGTCGCCCTGTCCTCAAGAGCGATAGTCGCCGTTGATCGCGATGTATTCCTTGGTCAGGTCGCAGGTCCAAACGGTGGCGCTGCCTTTTCCGAGGCCGAGGTCGACCTTGATCGGCACGCTCGGCCGCCTCATCAGCTCCGACACGGCGGCCTCGTCGTAGGCCGGGTCGCGCAGGCCCTCGTGGGCGACCCGCGTGCCGCCGAACCAGATGGCGAGGCGGTCGCGGTCGGCCTTCTCGCCGGCCTTCCCCACCGCCATGACAACGCGGCCCCAGTTGGCGTCCTCTCCGGCGACGGCCGTCTTCACCAACGGTGAGTTTGCGATCGAGAGCGCGATGCGCTTGGCCGCCTTGTCGCTCGCAGCACCCTCCACCGTGACCTCGATGAACTTGCGCGCGCCCTCGCCGTCCTTGACCACCTGGTGGGCAAGGTCGAGCAGCACGCCGTCGAGAGCGGCGCGAAAGGCCTTGAGCCGGCGATCGCTGAGCCTGGCGATGGCGGGGGCGCCGCGCCGCGCCGCGGCACCGGTGGCAAACAGCATCAGCGTGTCCGAGGTCGAGGTGTCGCTGTCCACCGTGATCGCGTTGAAGCTCGTCTTGACGCTCTTGCCGAGCATCGCCTGCAGGGCCGGTGCCGCGATCGGCGCGTCGGTGAAGACGAAGGACAGCATGGTCGCCATGTCGGGTGCGATCATGCCGGCGCCCTTGGCGATGCCGGCGATGGTGACCTCGATCCCGTCGATCGCGACCGTGGCGGCGGCCAGCTTGGGAAACGTGTCGGTGGTCATGATCGCGCGGGCGGCTTCGGCGATGCCTCCAGGCGCCGCCTCGCTCCGAAGCCGCTCGAAGACGCCCTCGAACTTGGATGCGTCGAGAGGTTCGCCGATCACGCCGGTCGACGCGATGAAGATCTCGTTGGGCTTGGCCTTCAGCGCGGCCGCCGCGAGCTTGGCGGTGAAGGCGGTGGCGGCTGCCCCGGTCTTCCCGGTGAAGGCGTTGGCGTTGCCCGAATTCACGACCAGTGCGCGCGCCTTGCCCCTCGCGAGCTTGGCGCGGCACCATTCCACCGGCGCCGACGGGCATTTCGAGGTCGTGAACACGCCGGCCACCTGCGTGCCCTCGTCGAAAAGCGCGAGCAGCACGTCGGTGCGGTCTTTGTAGCGGATGCCGGCCGCGCCGGTGGCGAAGCTGACCCCGTCGACCGGTGGGATGTCGGGGATCGTCGCGGGGGCGAGCGGAGAGATGGGGGTCACGGGGCGCCTCGGGTTCGCGGCGCTGGTAGCGCAGCGAAGCGGCGGTGTCAGCCGCGTCGTCGGATTGTCGTGCGGAGCCGGCATTGCTAGACTCGTCGACGACCGCTTCGCCGGGGTTCTTCGATGCGCTTCGAGATCGCACTCGCCGTCCTGATGCTCGCCGGCCCGGCGCTGGCCGACGAGCCCGATTGTTCGCAAAAAGCTTTGAGCACCGGCGTCCAGATGACGCTGAACCTCTGCGCCGAACGCGACGCCCAGCGCAGCGACAAGGTGCTCGACGCCACCTACGGCCTGTTGGCCGGCAAGCTCGACGATGGCGGCCGTGCTGCGCTCAAGAAGGCGGAGTTGGCCTGGATCGCGTTCCGCGACGCGACCTGCGACTTCGAGACATCGGGTTACGCCGGCGGCAGCATGCGACCGATGGTGATCGCCTCCTGTCGCGCCAAGGAGGGCAAAGCCCGCGCGGCGGTGCTGAAGCGATACCTCGCCTGCCAGGGCCAGGACGCAGCCGACGGCGACTGCTCGATCGCCTTCAAGTAGGCCTCACCCGCGACTGGCCAGCGCCACGCCGGCGGCGGCCACCGCCATGCCGACGATCTGAATCGGAACCAGCGCCTCGCCGAAGAGCGCCTGCGCCATCAGCGCGGTGAAGGGCGGCACGAGGTAGAACAGCGACGTCACCTTGGCCACGGCGCCCCCGCGAATCAGCCGAAGGAGGAGCAGCGCCGCCGCCACCGAGAGCACCAGCACCGACCAAGCGAGGCCGAGGAAGAAATCGGGCGAGAGAACGAACGGCTGGCGCTCCGTGGCGAGCGCCAGCGGCAGCACCACGGCGAAGCCGCCGATGAACTGAACCGCCGCGCCCGAGCGCAGGTCCGTGGCGGCGCCGATGCGCTTCTGCCAAAGCGTACCGGCCGTGATGCCGATCGTCGCGATCGTGCAGGCGAGCACCGCGGCCGGCGGCACCGCCGTGGCGCCGCGCAGGCTGGGCTCGAGCACGAGGAGCGCCCCGCAGAAGCCCACAGCGATGCCGAGCCAGCGGCCCGCGCTCACCCGCTCGCCGAGCAGCGGGCCCGCGAGCGCTCCGGTGAGCAGCGGCTGCAGCCCCGAGATCAGCGCGGCGACGGCAGCCGGCAGGCCATGCTTGATCGACCAGAACACGCCGCCGACATAGACGCCCTGCATCAGCGCGCCGGCGACGAGCCCGTCGCGCCAGCTGCGCGTCGTGCGCGGCCAGCGCGCCCCGCCGGCGAATGCGATCAAGGACAGCACGCCGGCGCTGAGCGCGAAGCGCAGGGCGACGAAGCTTTCCGGCTCGGCGTAGGGGCGCACCAGGCGCGCGACGACGAAGCCGGACGCCCAGAGGAGAACGAACAGCGCGGGCGCGAGGGGCTCGTAGACGCCGCCCGACCGGATCGGGAGCGGTTCGGCGAGTTCGGGGTCTGCAATCGTCGTCATCGGGCAGCCTTTGCTGCCTCGTCTAGCAAAAAAGCCGGCGACGGGCTGTGCCGCCGCACGGCCTACAGCCCTGCGCTCAGCGCAGCAGCGTGATCAGCTTCTGCCCGGCCGGGGTCTCGAGCTCTCGCTCGCTGAGGGTCGGATGCTTCGTCTCGCCGGCCTTATGGTGGACGTTGGCCTCGTCGAACAGCTTGTGGGCGTAGGTCACGAATTCCGCTTCGTCGACGGACTTGTCCTTGTCGGTATCGGCGCTCGTCATGCCGGCCTCGGAGAGGCGGCCCTTCAGTTCCTTCTGGTCCAGGGTCTTGTCCTTGTCGGTCTCGAGCTCGGCGAAGCGCTTCTTGGCGTAGAGATTGAGCTCGTCCAGCGAGAGCGTCTTGTCGGCATTGGTATTGACCTTCTTGAGGAAGGCCTCGGCGCTCATGCCTTCGGCTCGCGCGGCGGTGCCGAAGCCGCCGAGCATCAGCGCCACAGCGCCGGCGACGAGCAGGGAACGGGTGTGACTCATGTCGTATGTCCTCTCCGGTTCGCCGGCGGAAATGTCGACGAAACCTCGCGGCGGCGAGGCAGCCGCTCAAAGAGGCGGCACCATCGAGCGTTCCGCCTGATGATCCTCGTCCGGCGAAATCGGGAAGGATTTCCTAGTCCAACGACAAGCGCTCAATCCTTGGCGTTGCGCGCCATGAAGGTCGCGGCCGAGCCCGCCTCGGGATCGACGAAGGTGATGTCCGTCGGCTCGCGGCGCGGCGCGTCGATCGACATGAAGACCACCGGCTCCTCGTGCAGTCGGGAGATCGAATGCACCGTCTCGCGGTCGAAGCAGATCAGCTGGCCCGGCGCGAAGTCCGTCTCGTCGGCCTCGTCGCCGACCCAGAAGGCGCCGCGGCCGGACACGACGTAGAGGTACTCGTCGCAGGTCTTGTGGAAATGCGCCGGCACCGGCCGGTAGACGCGGAAGATGCGCGCGCTCGAGCTGGGGCGGTCGGTGAGGTAGGTATCGGCCAGCATGGTCTCGGCATGCTCGGGCAGCTCGGCGGCAAGGGCACGAATGTCGAAGCGGCGCTGGTCGTCGGGCAGGTCGGTCATGGGAGGTATGTAGGTGCGGTCGCGCACGAGCCAAAGCGCCTCCGCCTAGATGCGTGGTCTGGCTGGACCTCCCCGAGACCGCAATGCGCGATGCCGGCGATCAAGGACGATCAAGCATTTCGACGCTTTTTTCCGCTGGCGAAAAGACAAGACTCCCTCGAAACCTTGTCCGATGCATTGCGCGGTCACGGTTCGCGCCCTTGCATCGCTTTCGAAAATCGCTAATTTTTCCGCGCGCCCCGCATTTCGCAGCGCGTCCGCGATGCTGCATGCGGCGTCGCTCAGTGCCCCAGCCGCTCCAGCAAGTCGCGGACGTGGACCTGATCGGCCTTGTAGTTGCCGGTCAGCGTGTACATGACGAGGTTGATGCCGCCGCGAAGCGCCAGCTCGTGCTGGCGTGGGTCGCCGGGCACCAGCGGGTAGATGGCTTCGCCATACTCGTCTCCGGCCCAGCCGGCTGCGAGATCGTTGCTGGTGAGGACGATCGGCGAGACGCCGTCGCCGGATCGCGCCGGATGCTGCTGCTTGTCGCCGATCGGCGGCGGCAGAGCCTCGATCCAGGTCTGGCCCGAGGCGTAGCGGCCGATGAAATTGTCGATGAGGTAGAAGGTCTTGGTGATGACGTGGTCGGCCGGGATCGGCTCCAGCTCCGGCACGTCGACGCCGCCGCCGAGCAGCTGTCGCAGCCAGGCCGCGGCGGGCGTCGGCTCGGCGCCGGGGCGGGCGACGAGCGCGTCGCGCGTGTCGAACACCACGGTACCGCCCTGGCGCATGTAGGCGGCGATCTTCTCGACGGCCTTCTGCGACGGCTGCGGGTTGGAGGCGACGATCGGCCAGTAGATCACGGGATAGAAGGCCAGCTCGTCCTTGCCCGGATCGATCCCGATCGGATCGCCAGGGTCGAGCGAGGTCCGCGCGGCGAGCGTGGTGGAGAGCGAGGTCAGGCCCTGCTTGCTGATCTCGTCGACCTTGCTGTCGCCGCTGATCACGTAGGCGAGGCGCACCGAGAGGGCCGAGGCGAGGTCCGAGGGCGAGATCCTGATCGGCGGCTGCGGCTTGGGCGGCACGCTCATGTCGGCACCGGCGGCGAGCGCCGGGTGCGGCGCCGGCAGCGTGGCGAGGCCGAGGCCCAGAGCGAGCGCGAGCGCGGCGGCGACGGCGCGGCGGCTCGGCCGGCGCCCGAACTTGCCGGCCAGCCACAGCGTCGCCAGCCCGTCGAGCAGAAACAGGACGAAGGCTCCGGCCACGAGCCAGGGCCTGAGGTCGATCGGCTCGGCCGCCTGCAGAGCCGCGGTGCCGAGCTTGAGTCCGGCGAGATCGGCGGCGGGGATCCTGTCGGTCGGCAGCAGCGTGTCGACGGCAAGCAGAGCGTCGGCGGGGCCGTAGAAGCCGGGCGGGTGGTCGGCGGTGGCGGCGCCGGCGAAGCTCACCGGTACCGGCTTGGCGGTCGGCGGCGGGCTGCCCAGCGTGCCGAAGCCGTCGAGCGTGCGGGACGGCGCCGCCGTCTCGACCTCGCGGCTGGCGGCGGCGGCCTGCTGCTCGGTCGCGCGGCTCTCGGTCTCGGCCACGGCGCGCGCGGTCTCGCCGGACAGCGCCACGATCTTCTTCAGCATGTCGACGAACAGCCCCGAGATCGGCAGGTTGGACCAGGTCGTGTCGGCGGTGACGTGGAAGAGGACCACGCGGCCCTTGCCGCGGGCGGCGGCGGTCACGAGCGGCGTGCCGTCGGACAGCTGCGCCCAGGTCTTGGATGGGAGGCCAGGTTCGGGCTCGGCCAGCACCTGGCGGGTCACCGTGACCTCCTTGGGCACCTTCAGCCCGACGAAGGGGCTCGGCGGCTCGAAGGCGGCCAGCGCCTTGGGCTGCTCCCAGGAGAGCGAGCCGCCGAGCACGCGACCGCCGCGGCGCAGCGTGACCGGTACGAGGTCGTCGGCGGTGCCGGACAGGCGCGTGCCGGCGAAGCGCACGAGCAGGCCGCCGGCGTCGACCCAGCGGGAGAGCCGATCGCGCAGAGGCCCGACGAGGGTGCCGACGTCGGCCAGCACCAGCACGTTGACGCGGTCGTCGAGCATGGCGCCGATCGGGTCGGGCGCGCCGGGCTTGGGCACGTGCACGTCGGCGAAGGGCGACAGCGCCTTGGTGAGGTAATAGCCCGGTGCCAGCAGCGGCTGGTCGGTATCGGCGGTGTCGCCGGAGACGATGCCGACGCTGCGGCGCTTCCAGCGCGAGTCGAGCAGGGTCACGGCGCCGGCGGAATGGCCGCCGACGAGCTCGAGCCGGGCGATGTCGTTGCGCAGCTCGCCCGGCAGGTCGAAGCGCGCGTCGGTCTGGGTCTCCCCGGCCGGCAGCGTATAGGGCGCCTCGCCGATGATGAGGCCTTTCAGATCGAGCGCGCGGACCCGTCCTCGCACCTCGGCGGCGGCGCGCGAGCGCATCACGCGCACGGCGAGGCTGCCGGCGTCGTTGCGCGGGTCGGCGAGCGCCTCCACGGGCGTGTCATCGGCGATAAGCGTGGTCTCGGCCGGCAGCGCCGCCAGCGTCTCGGCGAAGGCGCGGGAGCCGCCGCGCTCGAGGCCATCGGCGATCCACACGATCGAGGTCCCCGGCGTCTTGTCGACGAAGGCCTTGATCGCGATGCCCGCGGCGGCGTGGTCCGGCTCGATCGGCTGCGGCTTGATCGCGCGCAGATGCTCGAGCGCCGTCGCGGCATCGAGGGGGATGATCGTCTTGCCGCCGTCCGACGCGGCGGCCACGGCCACAGGCCGCCCGGCCTGCCGCGCCGCCTCGATTCGCTGACCGGCGGCGATCATGCGCCGGTCCCAGGCGGGCGCCGCCGCCCAGCCGTCGTCGAGCGCCACCACGAGGGGTCCCTTGCCCTTGTCGCCGGCGCCGATCGGGTTCCAGATCGGGCCGGCCATGGCGAGGATCACCAGCGTGGCCAGCACCAGGCGCAGCAGCAGCAGCCACCACGGCGTCGAGGCCGGCGTCTCGTCCCTGGGCTTGAGGTCGAGGATCAGCTTGAGCGGCGGGAACGGTACCCGCTCCGGCCGCGGCGGGGTCACGCGCAGCAGCACATAGAGCACCGGCAAGCCGGCGAGCGCCACCAGGGCGAAGGGTACGGCGAAGGCGAGCGGCAGACCCAGCATCTAGGCCGCTCCGGAGGCGAAGACGTCGGCGCTCTGCTCGAGACGCGCCCGCAGGTTCAGGAGCGCCTCCGAGGCGGGACGGTCGGTGCGATGTATGACGAGGCTCCAGCCTTTGCTGCGGCAGATCTCGCGGATGGCGTCGCGATGGCCGGCGAGGCGGCGAATGTAATCCTCGCGAAAACGCTCGGCCTGGCCGATGCGCATGCGGGCGGAGGAATCGACGTCCTGGAACTCGGTGTGGCCGGCGAAAGGAAAGGTCTCCTCGACCGGATCGGCGATCATCACGAGGTGGCCGCGGGCGCCGCGCGCCGCGAGCTCGCCGATGCGGGCGGCGATCTGCTCGGGCGGTGCGAGGAAGTCGCTGAGCAGCACGGCGCGCACGCGCGGCGCCAGCGTGACGGGCTGGGGCAATTCGTCGTCGCCGTCCGTGGCGTGCGTCAGCGCCTCGGCGAAGCGCTCGACGACGTTGCGGGCGGCCAGCGGGCGGGTCAGGCCGATGAGGCCGACGCGCTCGCCGCCGCGCACCAGCAGATCCGCCGCCGCGAGGCCGAGCACCACGGCGCGATCCAGCTTGGGCTGCATGGCGAGCCTCGACTCGAAAGCCATGGAGGCGGAGCGATCGATCCAGACCCACACGGTATGGGCGGACTCCCATTCGCGCTCGCGCACGAAGAGCTTGTCGTCGCGCGCGGAGCGCCGCCAGTCGACGCGGGCGGCGGATTCGCCGGCGACGAAGGGGCGGAACTGCCAGAAGCTCTCGCCGACGCCGGCGCGGCGACGGCCGTGGACCCCGTGCATGACACCGGAGGCGATCTCCTTGGCAGCGACGACGAGCGCCGGGAGCCGGCGGGCGAGCGAGAGCGCGCCCTGCTGGTGGGAGGGGCCGAGCATTGCCTCGGCGCGGTCGAGGAGGCGGGCGCCGGTGCTCATGGGCACAAAGCTTCGCCATTCCGGGGTGCCGCAGGCGAACCCGGAACCGGTGTGCTTCTATCCATCCGGCGAGCGCGAGGCACACCGCTTCCGGATCTCCGCTCCGCTCCGTCCGGAAGGACGACGAGGGTCACGAGAACGTCCGCACCAGCTTGGCTACGGTGCCCTCGATCGTCTCGCCCTCGGCGCGGGCGGTGAAGGTCAGCGCCATCCGATGTTTCAGCACCGGCAGAGCCAGCGTCACCACATCGTCCATCGAAGGCGACAAGCGGCCGGAGACGAGCGCGCGGGCGCGGGCGGCGAGCATCAGGGCCTGAGCCGCGCGGGGCCCGGGACCCCAGGCGATGCCTTTGGTCAAGGCCGGATCGCTGCCCTCGCCGGGACGGGCGGAGCGCACGATGTCGAGAATGGCCTCGATGATGGTCTCGCCGACCGGCAGTCGGCGCACGAGGCGCTGGGTCGCCTGCAGGTCGGCGGCGGTCATCGCCGCCTTGGCCTTGGCCTCGCCGTCGCCGGTGGTCTCGATGAGGATGCGCCGCTCCGCCGCGCGGTCGGGGTAGGCGACGTCGATCTGCATCAGGAAGCGGTCGAGCTGCGCCTCGGGCAGCGGATAGGTGCCCTCCTGCTCCAGCGGGTTCTGGGTGGCGAGCACGTGGAACGGCGCCGGCAGGTCGTAGCGCTCGCCGGCGACCGACACGTGGTACTCCTGCATGGCCTGCAGCAGCGCCGACTGCGTGCGCGGGCTGGCGCGGTTGATCTCGTCGGCCATCAAGAGCTGCGCGAAGATCGGGCCTTTCATGAACTTGAAGGAGCGCTTGTGGTCGATGCTCTCTTCGAGGATCTCGGACCCCAGGATGTCGGCCGGCATCAGGTCGGGCGTGAACTGCACGCGCCGGGCGTCGAGCCCGAGCACGGTGCCGAGCGTGTCGACGAGCTTGGTCTTGGCCAGGCCGGGCACGCCGACGAGCAGGCCGTGGCCGCCGGCGAGCAGCGTGACCAGCACCTCCTCCACCACCTTCTCCTGGCCGAAGATCACCGTGGCGACGGCGGCGCGGGCCGCGGCGACCCGGTCGAGCGCGATCTCGGCGCTGCGCGCGACGGCGGCTTCGAGCGAGGTGGCGGCGTTTGTCTCGGCCATGGACGGGCGGCTCCCTCGGGCTTATTGCGGCGGTCTTCTCAGGTCTCGCGACCTTGGCGCCCAATGAGTTGCAAGTATGACCGAGAACGCCGCGCCCGAGAAGCCGGACGATGTGCCGGATGGTCGCCTGCAGTCGCTGATGGCGGCGGTGGGCGGGCTCGTGACGCGCGGGCCGGCGCCGGTGCATCTGTGGCGGCCGCCGTTCTGCGGGGACATCGCCATGAGCATCGCCGCCGACGGCACGTGGTCCTACCAGGGCAGCCGCATCGAGCGGCCGGCGATGGTGCGGCTCTTCGCCTCCGTCCTGCGCAAGGATCCCGAGCGCTTCGTGCTGGTGACCCCGGCCGAATGCGTCGGGATCGAAGTCGAGGACGCACCTTTCGCCGCCGTGGCGATGGCCGAGCACCAAGGCCGGCTCAGCTTCGTCACCAACCTCGGCGACGAGGTCGAGGCCGACGCTGCACATCCTCTCCGCTTCGAGACGGAAGCCGGCGGCGGGGTGAAGCCCTACGTGCTGGTGCGCGGCGGTCTCTGGGCGCGGCTGACCCGCTCGCTCGCGATCGAGCTGCTGGACCGGGCGGAGGAGGTCGACGGAACGCCGGCGATCCGTTCCGGCGCCGCGGTCTTCGCGATCGGTCAGCCGGAATGAGCGAGCGGACGGGGCTCGGTCCCTCTCCCCCTTGTGGGGAGCGAGGGGGAGGGGAATCGTCCGCCGTCTTCGCCCGCATCGCGGCCCGCGTCGAGCGCGATCTCGCGGCGGACGCGCTCGACGTGGCGGTGACGCCGCCGTTCGGCGACCATTCCCTCAACGAGTGGACGATCGAGCCCGACTTCCTGCGCGGGGCGCGCGCCGCCGCCGTGCTGGTCGGCCTGGTGCCGCGGCCGGACGGCGTCACGCTGATCCTGACGCAGCGCACCGCCGGGCTGCGCGACCATTCCGGCCAGATCGCCTTTCCCGGAGGCAAGATCGACCCCGGCGACGCCACCCACCATGGCGGCACGACCGATCCGCACGAACTGG
>CAZZWW010000003.1:0-27365 GCA_964657815.1 Vulcanimicrobiota bacterium
GCGGGCCAGCAAGTCCGGCCGGTCGGTGGCGACCGCGTCCACCTCGCCGTCCTCGAGAAAGGCGGCGAGGTCGTGGGCCGCGAGGTCGGGCGGCGCGACGACGAGGCGGCGGGCAAGGCCGTCGAGCTCGACCAGGACGCAGGCGACGGCGATCTGGCCCGACGTGGCCACCAGCACGGAGCGCCCGGCGAGGCGCGGCGCGGCGCCGCCGAGGCTCGTCGCGCCGCGCGCGAAGGCGCCGAGGTCGGCGTGCCGGCGGCCGTCGTCGATCGTCGTGCGGGCGCGCTCGGCGAGCCGCTGGCCGCCGGGCCGGTCGGCGTCAGACAAGCGCCTGCTCGTAGAAGCGCACGAGGTCGCCGACCGTGACCGGCAGCGCCACTTCGTCGGCCTCGCCGAAGGGGTCGGTTCCGAGCTGTTCCTCGAGCCGGGCGACGAGCACTGCGAAGCCCAGCGAATCGAGCCCGCAAGTCATCAGCGAAGCATCGTCGTCGAGCGGGCCGAGCGTCTTCTTCTGCTCCGTCGCGATGCGCTTCATCTCGGCAACGATGGTGTCACGGACGGACATGAATGAATTGCCTCCTCAAGACGGGCAAGTAAGCGCGGAATTCGGGCCTAATACAACGATTGCTCATCACTACGGTGAACGCCTGTCGAAATATCTTTTGCTAATGTCTCTGCATCGCTTCCGGGGCCTCAACTCACGTCCTCCATGATTGCCAACTCCGCTCTGGGCATGGCGAACACGTTTTCCGGCCCGGGGAAACCGCCGTCGCGCACCGCCGCGGCGAAGGCGCGCGCGGCCTCCTCCGCCACGCCGCCCACGTCCGCAAAGCGGCGGTTGTGGCGGTAGCCCACCTTGGTCAGGCCGAGGATATCGTGGATCACCAGCACCTGCCCGTCGGTGCCGCGGCCGGCGCCGATGCCGATCGTCGCCGCCGCCACCGCCTTCGTGATCCGCGTCGCGACCTCCTCGGGGATCAGCTCGAGGACGAGCAGCGCGACGCCGGCCTCGCTCAGTTCCACGGCATCGGTCTCGAGCTTCAGCGCGGCGGCGGCGGTTCTGGCCTTGAGGCGGCGCTCGTCGTGGTGCTGGCACTCCAGGCCGAGGTGCCCGGAGGCGGCGATGCCGGCGTCCGCGAGCGCGAGGGCCACGTCGGGGAATGCGCCCTCGAACTTGACCATGTCGGCGCCCGCCTCCACCAGGCGCCGCGCGCTGACCACCGCCGCCTCCGGCGTGTCGTAGGTGGCGTAGGGCAGGTCGGCGAGGATCGTCGCCTCCGGCGCGCCGCGGCGCACGGCACGGACGTGGTGGGCCACGTCGTCCAGCGTCACCTCGCGCTCGTCGGCATAGCCGAGCACGGTGGTGCCGACGCTGTCCCCGACGAGAATCAGGTCGATGCCGGCCTCGTGCTCCGCCCGGGCGGTCGGCGCGTCGTAGGCGGTCAGAACGGTGATCTTCTCGCCCCGGCGCTTCATGCCGAGGAGGCGGGCGGCTTTTTCGGACACGTTTTGTTCCTATATTCGTACTAGGATCCAGCCTCAAGCCTGTTGAAAGGGGGGACAGCGCGCCGCGTGCAGGTCCGCCCACCGGCGGCACGGGTTAGGTGTGGATGCCATGCGCTTTTCGCCATCATTCCTGGAGGACATCAAGGCCCGCGTTCCGGTCTCGGAGGTGGTGCGCCGCCGCGTCACCCTGAAGAAGGCCGGGCGCGAGTTCGTGGGACTGTCGCCGTTCGGTCAGGAGAAGACGCCGTCGTTCTTCGTGAACGACAGCAAGATGGCCTGGTTCGACATGTCGGCCAACAAGAACGGCAACATCTTCGATTTCCTGATGGAGACGGAAGGCCTCACGTTTCCCGAAAGCGTCGAACGGCTCGCCCAGGAGGCCGGGCTGCCGCTGCCGGCGCGTTCGCCCGATTTCGCGCGCGAGGAGAAGCATCGCGCCGGACTGCACGAGGTTTGCGAATGGGCGGCCGCGTTCTTCGAGGCGGAGTTGCGCTCGGAGCGTGGCGCGAGGGCCCGCGCCTACCTCGACGGGCGCCATATCGACGCCGCGAGCCGGGCCGAGTTCCGCATCGGCTACGCTCCGTCCGGCCGCCATGCCCTGCGCGACGCCCTGGCGGCCAAGGGCGCCGACGTGCCGACGATGTGCGAGGCCGGGCTGCTGATCCACGGCGAGGAGATCGCTGTGCCCTACGATTCCTTCCGTGATCGGGTGATGTTTCCGATCCACGATCGCTCCGGCCGGGTGATCGCCTTCGGCGGCCGCACCCTGGAGAAGGACGTCCAGCCCAAGTACAAGAACTCGCCGGAGACCCCGCTCTTCCACAAGGGGCGCACGCTCTTCAACCACCATCGCGCGCGCAAGGCGGCCCATGACCGCGAGCGGGTGATCGCGGTGGAGGGCTACATCGACGTCGTGGCGATGCACGCCGCCGGCTTTCCCGAGACGGTCGCCGGCCTCGGCACGGCGCTGACCGAGGAGCAGGCCGGCCTGCTCTGGGGCATGGCGCGGGAGCCGGTGCTGTGCTTCGACGGCGACAAGGCCGGCCGCAAGGCCGCCGCGCGGGCCGCCGCGATGGCGATGCCACACCTCGGCCCGGACAAGACGCTGGCGTTCGCGCTGCTGCCCGAGGGACAGGACCCCGACGACCTCGTCCGCACCGCCGGCGCGCCGGCTGTCCGCCGCGCTGCCGCTCGTCGACCTGGTCTGGAGCCGGGCGACCGAGGCTCGCCCTCTGGCCACTCCGGAACAGCGCGCGGCACTGGAGCGCGAAATGGCCGAGACGGCGGCGACGATCAAGGACGAGGCGTTGCGCCGGCACTACCGCGCCGAGTTCGATGCGAGGCTCCGGGCCTTGTTCGGCACGCCCGAGCGGCGCGATCGAGGCGCACGGAGCCCGCAGGGCGGCCGTGGAGCCTATGCGGCGCGACGCCCGTTCCGCCCCGGGCAGCCGCCGGAGCGCATCGGCTACCTGTCCGCGCCCGCCATCGCCAGCGCGAGCCTGGCGCAGAGCTTCAAGCCGAGTGCCGCCCTGCCACCACGCGAGGCGCTGATCCTGCTCATCCTCCTGACGCGTCCCGAGCTGATCGAAGACTTCGCCGAGGACGTCGCCGCCCTGGATTTCGACAATCTGGGCGCCACGGGGAAGGAGCTCGCCGCGATGCGCGACCGCATCCTCGACCTTGCCCACGATGGTCACGACGACGCTGTGATCGAGGTGCTCGGCGCCGCCGGCTTCGGTCCGGTGATGGAGCGCATCAGGCGTTCGCGCACCGGTTCGGCATGGTACCTCGGACCCGAAGCGCCCGTCTCGGACGCGGCTTTCGTGTTACGGCAGGCGCTCGTCTTGCACCACGAGGCGAGGGCTCTACATAAGGAGTTGCTTTCCGCCGAAACAGCCCTAGCTACCGACGCCAGCGATGCCAACATGGCTCGCATGCGCGACATACAGGAGCAGCTCGGCGCTCTCGCCGGCAAGGAAGCCGCGGCGGAAGGTTTCGGGGCGACAACGGGACGCCTGGCGACCACGCTCTAGACGATTTCTCGTCCTCAGCCAACCGGCCTATGGACGGAGGCCGTCGAAGAACTCTCCCGGGACGCGCAGGATTTTGAGCGAGGCGGTGACCCTTGGGTCCGCTTCTGGTGCGGTGTCGGTCGTAGGGATCGCACTGGGTGGATGAGGACGGGATGGCCAAGAAGGACAACGAGAAGGGCGAAGCCGAAGGCGCCGTGACGGAGAACGCCGACGGGCCGTTGCTCGATCTCTCGGATGCCGCCGTCAAGCGGATGATCAAGGCCGCCAAGAAGCGCGGCTTCGTGACCTATGCCGAACTGAACGCCGTGCTGCCCTCCGAAGAGGTCAACTCCGAGCAGATCGAGGACATCCTCGCCATGCTGAACGAGATGGGCATCAACGTCGTCGAGGCCGAGGAGGCCGACAACGACGAGGCGGAAGAGAAGGAAGAGGAAGAGGAGGCCGAAGGTGGCGACCTCGTCGAGGCGTCGCAGGCCAAGGCCGTCGTCGTGCGCTCGTCCGAGCCGGCCGACCGTACCGACGACCCCGTGCGCATGTACCTGCGCGAGATGGGCTCGGTCGAGCTGCTCTCGCGCGAGGGCGAGATCGCCATCGCCAAGCGCATCGAGGCCGGCCGCGAGGCGATGATCGCCGGTCTCTGCGAGAGCCCGCTGACCTTCCAGGCCATCATCATCTGGCGCGACGAGCTCAACGGCTCGAAGGTGCTGCTGCGCGACATCATCGACCTCGAGGCGACCTACGCCGGCCCCGACGGCAAGAACACGCCCAAGATCGACATGACGGCGCCCGGTGCCCAGGAGGCGCTCGCGGCCCAGCGCGCCCCCGCGACCGCGCCGATCAACCCGCCAGCCGGACTGCGACCGGCCGGTGAGGACGGCGGCGACATGCCGATGGGCGAGAACTTCGACGACGACGACGACATGGAGAACTCCGTGTCGTTGTCGGCGATGGAGGCCGAGCTGAAGCCGAAGGTGCTCGACACCTTCGACCGCATCGCCGACTCCTACAAGAAGCTGCGCAAGCTCCAGGACCAGAACGTCGAGAACAAGCTCAAGAACGAGGCGCTGACCCCCACTCAGGAGCGCAAGTACAAGACGCTCAAGAAGGAGGTCGTCACCGACGTCAAGTCGCTGTCGCTCAACCAGAACCGCATCGACGCGCTGGTCGAGCAGCTCTACGGGATCAACAAGGGGCTGATCGGCCTCGAGACCAAGCTGTTGCGCCTCGCCGAGAGCTACGGCGTCGCGCGCGAGGACTTCCTCAAGACCTACCAGAACTCGGAACTCGACCCGAAGTGGGTGCTGCGCGTCTCCAAGCTCGGCAATCGCGGCTGGAAGGACCTGATCGGCAAGTCGATCGACGCGGTGAAGGACATCCGCGGCGAAATCCACAATCTGGCGACCGAGACGGGCCTGGAGATCCAGGAGTTCCGCAAGATCGTCCACATGGTGCAGAAGGGCGAGCGCGAGGCCCGGCAGGCCAAGAAGGAGATGGTGGAGGCCAACCTGCGCCTCGTCATCTCCATCGCCAAGAAGTACACCAACCGCGGCCTGCAGTTCCTGGACCTGATCCAGGAGGGCAACATCGGCCTGATGAAGGCGGTCGACAAGTTCGAGTACCGGCGCGGCTACAAGTTCTCGACTTACGCGACCTGGTGGATCCGCCAGGCGATCACCCGCTCGATCGCCGACCAGGCCCGCACCATCCGCATCCCGGTGCACATGATCGAGACGATCAACAAGATCGTCCGCACCTCGCGCCAGATGCTGCACGAGATCGGCCGCGAGCCGACCCCGGAGGAACTGGCCGAGAAGCTCGCCATGCCGCTCGAGAAGGTGCGCAAGGTGCTCAAGATCGCCAAGGAGCCGATCTCGCTCGAGACCCCGATCGGCGACGAGGAGGACAGCCACCTCGGCGACTTCATCGAGGACAAGAACGCGATCCTGCCGATCGACGCGGCGATCCAGTCCAATTTGCGCGAGACCACCACGCGCGTGCTGGCGTCGCTGACGCCACGCGAAGAGCGCGTGCTGCGCATGCGCTTCGGCATCGGCATGAACACCGACCACACGCTCGAAGAGGTGGGCCAGCAGTTCTCGGTGACCCGCGAACGCATCCGTCAGATCGAGGCCAAGGCGCTACGCAAGCTCAAGCACCCGAGCCGCAGCCGGAAGCTCCGGAGCTTCCTGGACAACTGAGGCGCGGGCTTTCGAGCCCGCTCATCACGGTCGCCCAGGCGCACGGTCTCGCGACCGGCGGAGTGGCCTCCGCCGCAGCCGGGTCTCTGATTCACGATGTCAAACAGCGGTCGGCGCTCACCGAGGCGAGACCCGTTTCGGTGGTGTGCGGCCACCCGAGCGGTTCGCCGGATGGACGTCTCCTGGTCAGTGGGCGTCACCTTCGGTTCCCGACCGCGGCGACGACGTCGCGGACGTTTCATGGACCTCCGGTTCGATGGCGAAGCCGGGACGGCCTGGCCGGGCCGGTCAGCGGGAGCGAAGCTTCACCGCCGGCCGGCTGTTTCGATGAGGCATTGGAACTCGAAAGCCGCCTGCCGTCAATCGCCGCCGAGCGCGTCTCGGACCGGCCGCGTGCAAGGTTACAGAGGGAAAGCTTGTCCGATTGGAGAGGATTATTCTCCGTAAACCGATCGACGCGCCGCGATCGGGATCCGTCGCTTTTCCCGTAAGGGCTCCGGCATTCCGGACAGACGGTAAAACAGCATGCGCCGTCGGACTGCGCTCGACCGAGAAGCAGAGCTTCAGGCCGGCCGGCGCTCGATCAGCCCCTTGCCGAGGTAGTCGGCTTCGTCCCGCGCACCCGGCAGCACGAAGAAGTACCCGCCGCCGAACGGCTTGATGTATTCCTCCAACGGTTCGCCGTTGAGCCGCGTCTGCACTGTGCGGAAGCCGGCGTCGAGGTCGGCCTGGAAGCAGACGAACGCCAGTCCCATGTCGAGCTGTCCGGCCTTGGTGATGGTGTCGCGCGAGAAATTGTAGGGGCGGCGTAGGATCAGGCTCGATTGCGTGTCGCTGGTCCGCGGGTTGGCGAGGCGGATGTGGGCGTCTGTCCGGACCTTGTTGTCCGGGGCCAAGTAGTGCGGCAGGTCGCGCTCCTCCGCCATGCCGAGCGGCGCGCCCGAGGCTTTCTCCCGCCCCATGATCGTCTGCTGCTCGCCGAGCGGCGTGCGGTCCCATCGCTCCACGAGCATGCGGATCATCCGTACGACGATGTAGCTGCCGCCACGCGCCCATTCCGGCTCGTCGTGCTTCGCTCCGACCCAGACGAGGTCGTCCATCAGGCCGGGGTTCGCCGCGTCGATGTTGGCGGTGCCGTCCTTGAAGCCCATCAGGTTGCGGATCGTGTCCTTGCCGAGCTTCTTCAGCGTGTGCGGCGGCAGGAAGCCGTCCATCTTCCAGCGGATCGACAGCAGGTCCGGCGTGGCGCGCATGATCTCGCGCAGCGCATGGATGTTGGTCTCGGCCGTGTTGGAGCAGAACTGCAGGAAGAGGTCGCCGTGGCAGGCGTTCGCCTCGAGCGCGTCGTTGGGGAACTGCTCCATGGCGACGAGGCGGCGCGGCCTCTGCTCGGCGAGGCCGTAGCGGTCGTCGAAGAGCGAGGCGCCGAGCGCCACCGTCACGGTGAGGTTGTCGGGCACGACATCGGGGCCGAGCACGAGGTTGTCGACCGGCGGCATCTTCGGGTCGCCTCGGGGGATCTCGCCCCCCTTCGTCAGGAAGGCGATGCGGCGCGTCAGTTCCCGCATCAGGCGCTGCAGGTCGGCCCGGTCGGCGGCCAGCACATCGAAGGCGGCGAGCACGGCGGCGGCCGGCTGCGGATTGACCACGCCGGACTGGTGCAGGCCGTAGAACGGCTGCGCCTCGCGCGTGCCGTCGTTGTCGAAGTCGTGCGGGCGCGCGTCATGCGCGTGATCGGCGGCGAGGCTCTCGATCGAAACCGCATGGTCGTGCGTCGCCGGCTCGGTCGAGCCCTGCGCGGCGGCACCCCGCGCGCCGCCGAGCAGCGCCGCCGCCGAGGCCGTGCCGGCGCCGAACAGCAGCGCGCGACGCGACGAGGCGACCTCGTCGAAGCCGAAGGGACAGCGACCCTGCCTGACGCGATCCTCGCCCATCGGTGACCTCAGTCGATCCCGAGCGTGCCGCGCAGTTTCGACAGGTCCTCGGCGAGCACGGTGATCGGGCCCTTCAGCCTCTTCTGGTCCTCGGGCTTCAGCGCATCGTAGCTGACGAAGCCGCCGCCCTGCGCCTTGTACTTCGCGAGCCCCTTGTCGACCTTGCCGAAATTGTCCTCGACGCGCGTCAGCAGCTCGGGGTTCTGCTTGCCGATGTCGGTGCGCAGCAGCGACACGATCTTCTGAGCGCCGTCGATGTTGGCCTGGAAGTCCCAGAGATCGGTGCGCGAGTAGCGGTCTTCCTCGCCGGCGATCTTCTTGGAGGCGACCTCCTCGATCAGCTCGGCGGCACCCCCCACCAGGACCTTCGGCGTGATCTCGAGCTTGGCGATGCGACCCTTGAGGTCGTCGACATCCTTCATCAGGTGATCGGCGTAACCGGCGAGCCCGTCGGTGCTCTTCTTGTGGAACAGCCCGTATTCGATGCGGTGGAAGCCGGAGAAGGCCGGGTCGGCCTCCTTCTTCTCGTAGTCGTCGGCACGCGAGTCCATGCTCTTGTCGAGGTCGTTGAAAACCTCCGCGACCGGCTCGATGCGCTCGTAGTACATGTGAGCCGGCGCGTAGGCCGTCTGCGCCTCGGCGAGCTTGCCGGCCTTGACGGCGTCGACCAGCACGCGGGTCTTGGCGACCATCTGTTCGACCTCGCCGGCGACGTAGGTCTTGTAGGTCGCGATCACCCTGTCGAGGTTGCCGGCCTTGCCGACGTCCTCGGCCGTCGCGGCGGTCTTCACCAGCAGCTTGCCCTTCGGGTTGGAGAGCAGCCCGCAGGTCATGTCGTAGTCGGTCGGCTTCAGGGTGGTGGTCAGGGTCGCGGTGAAGCCCGGAATGATGTTCTCGCGTTCCTCGACGACCATGTTGTCCTTGAGGATCTCCCACTCCACACCGCGCTTCGAGGCGTTCTTGATCTTGAAGGCGATCTTCTCCGGGGGCACCGTCAGCTGCATCGGTTCGCAGCCCTTGTCGGTGATCGTCAGGTCGATGGTCGCCGGACCTTCGGCGAGGGCAGGGGTGCCGACGAGCAGGGCGAAGAGCGATGCGAAGGTGGCGGAAGCGAGAACGGGGCGCATAGGCGGAGGGCCTCTGGGTGGTCTTACGAGTGGGAAGCGGGGCGAAGCCGCGGACCGGGAGCCGGAGCCGGAGCCTTGACCGGCACGGGCAAGAAGAACAGGACGAGGGCGGGCACCAGGTAGGCGAAGTAGATCAGGGCCTCGCCCAGCGTCGGCGTGTCGGTGTAGCCGAACATGCCGGCGAGCACGGTGCCGAGCGGCCCATCCTTGGGCAGCACGCCGCTCCAGTCGGCGACGACCTGTTGCAGGCCGTTCCAGAGGCCGGCCTCGTGGGCGGTGCGCAATGCGCCGGCGAGCAGGCCGGCTGCGACGACGATGATGAAGACACCGGTGACGCGGAAGAACCGGCGCATGTCGAGGCGCACACCGCCGACGTAGATCAGGACGCCGACTCCGACGGCCCCGGCGAGACCGAGGAAGGCGCCGAGCGGCACCGCCCAGCCGGTGCTCTGTTCGAAGATCGCGAGAAGGAAAAACACGCTCTCCAGCCCCTCGCGGCCGACGGCGAAGAAGGCCATCGCGACCAAGGCTAGCGCGGCACTGCGGCCCGTCGTCATCGAGGCGTCGATGCGGTCGTGCAGCTGCCCCTTGATCGAGCGCGCCGCCGACTTCATCCAGAACACCATCGAGGTCAGGATGCCCACGGCCACGATCGCGACGATCGTCTCGAACAGCTCCTGCTGCCTCTGCGGGAACTCGGCGCTGGCCATCGACAGCGCCACGCCGACGGCGGCGCACAGCACGGCGGCGATGACGACGCCCGCCCAGACCGCGCCGAGATATTGCCGGCGGCCGGTCTGCGCGAGATAGCTCGCGATAATGCCGACGATGAGGGAGGCCTCGATCCCCTCGCGAAGCATGATGAGAAAGGCGACGAGCATTTGGGTGATCCAGCGCCGAACGCCGAACAGCCTGTCGGAAGAGCCGAAGGGCGTTCGCGAGGCGGAGACGTTTATTTCAAGCGGTTTTTCACGGCAATCCAGGTCGAACCGAGTTTTGAATTAGAATAGGTCCAGAAAAGCTGCGGCTATGCGTCTTAAGGCCGAGGCTCTTTCGCCATTTCTCGCGGGACCAGCATCGCGCCGGCGCATTAGGCGCTCGTGGCCCGTGCCGGGCGACACGCACAAGGACCCTCATCATGACCGATCCGACCGATATGCGCGGCGCGCCGGGGTACGACACCGCCATGAACAGTTTCGGTGCCGCCTCCAAGTCTCTGCAGGACTTCGCCAGCGAGGTGCAGCGCATGGGCAAGGAATCCTACGAGAAGACGACGCAGATGATGGAGAAGCTGCGCGGGGCGAAAACGATGGAGGACGTGCTCGCGGTGCAGACCGGCTTCATGCAGCAATCCTTCGCAATGTCGTCGGAGTACACCCGCCGCTTCGGGGAGCTGATGATGACGCTGCCGATGGAGATGGCCCGCAACTCTCGCGATGCGCTGCAGAAGGGGACCGACGCGATGCAGAAGGCGGGCGAGCAGGTCGGGTCGCAGATCCAGAAGGCCGGCGACGAGTTCAAGCAGCATCAGGGCTGAGCGTCCGCGCGCCATAGCCATCGCGACCATGCGGTCGTATGAGACCGCATGCTCCGACCCTCGCCACCCGTCTCCCCTCGATGCTGACGCTGCTTCTGCTCCGCCACGCCAAGGCCGAGACCCCAAGGGGCGACGATTTCGCGCGGGCCCTGACCGGAAAGGGCGAGCGGGACGCCGGCGAGATCGGTGCCTTCCTCGCCGAGCACCGGCTCGTGCCCGATGTCGCGCTCGTGTCGGCTGCGCGACGCACGTCCCGCACCTTCGAGCTGGTGGCCGAACGGCTCGGCGCCGAGATCGAGGTTCACGAGGAGATGGCGCTCTACAACGCCGGCGAGGCCGCGATCCGCGACCGGCTCGGCCGGCTCGATCCGGCATCGCGCGCGGTGATCGTCGTCGGGCACAATCCAGGGATCATGGAGGCGGCGGTTGCCCTGGCTCGGGAGGGCGACTGGCCGGAGATCGAGCGCCTGCGCGGCCGGTTCCCGCCCTGCGGCCTCGCCGTGGTGAGCTTCGAGGCCGAGGATTGGGCGGATGCCTGCGCGTCGGGAGGGCGCCTCGATGCCCTGGTCTTTCCCGAGGATCTCGCCGGCGGCGCGTAGCGCGATGAGGCCCGCTCGGCCCCACGCCCGCGCTGATCGCCGCCGGGATCACCGCCGCCTTTCGGCCGGGTCGCAATCCGTGAGCTCGAAATCACCGACCTGGGGATCGGCGGCGAGACCCGACCGCCCGCCTTGACGGCGCCGCGGTTCCTTGCGACGCCATCGCGGATCAAGCGCAGCCAGCGAAGGACCCGGACGCCGTGCTCGTCCAGCTGTCGATCCGCGACATCGTTCTGATCGATCGGCTCGATCTCGATCTCGGTCCGGGCATGACCGTGCTCACTGGCGAGACCGGTGCCGGCAAGTCGATCCTGCTCGATGCCTTCTCGCTTGCGCTCGGCGCGCGCGGCGACGGCGCGCTGGTTCGCGAGGGCCAGGCGCAGGGCCAAGTCACCGCCGCCTTCGACCTTCCGGCCGCCCACCACGCCCGCGCCGCCGCCTCGGCCCACGACATCGACACCGACGGCGAGCTCATCCTGCGTCGCGTGCAGATGGCCGACGGGCGCACGCGCGCCTTCGTCAACGACCAGCCGGTGTCGGCCCAGGTGCTGCGCGGCATCGGACGGGCGCTGGTCGAGATCCACGGCCAGCACGACGACCGCGCCATGGTCGAGCCGGCGGCTCACCGGGCGCTGGTCGACGCCTTCGGCGGCCTCGCCCGCCAGGTCGCCGGCGTGCGCGAGGCCTATGCCCGCCTACGCCTGCTCGAGGCCGAGCGCCGGGCCGAGGAGGCCCGCGTCGCCGCGATCCGCGCCGAGGCCGACTTCCTGCGCCACGCCCGCGCCGAGCTGGAGAAGCTCGCCGTCGAGCCCGGCGAGGAGCAGATGCTGGCCGAGCGCCGCGGCGACATGCAGGCGGCCGAGAAGGTCGTCGGCGACCTGCGCGACGCGCTCGAACTGCTCGCCGCCGAAGGCCTGGTGGCGAGCCTCGGCGGCGCCCTGCGCCGGCTCGACCGTCGGCAAGCCCAGGCGCCGCAGCTCGTCGAGCCGAGCGTCACCGCCATCGACGCCGCGCTGGTCGCGCTGGACGCGGCCCGCGACACGCTGGAGGCGGCGATCCGCGACGCCGACTTCGACCCCGCCGAGCTGGAGCAGCTCGAGGAGCGGCTGTTCGCCATTCGCGGCGCCGCCCGCAAATACGCCGTGACGGCGGATGCCCTGCACGACCTCGCCGCGCAGCATGCCGCGACTCTCGACGCCCTCGACGCCGATGAAGCCAAGCTCGAGAGGCTGGCCGCCGCCCTGGTCGAGGCCGAGGCGAACTACGACCATCTCGCGCAGACCCTCTCGGCCAAGCGCAAGACCGCCGCGGCCGCGCTCGACAAGGCGGTCAACGCCGAGCTGGCGCCGCTCAAGCTGGAGCGCGCCCGCTTCCTCACCCAGGTCGAGCCGGAGGCCGCCGGGCCGGAGGGCACGGACGCCGTCGCCTTCTGGGTCTCGACCAATCCCGGCACGCGTCCCGGCCCGCTGATGAAGATCGCCTCCGGCGGCGAGCTCGCGCGCTTCATGCTCGCGCTCAAGGTCGTGGTGGCCGCCAAGGCCTCGGCGCCGACGCTGGTCTTCGACGAGATCGACACCGGCGTCGGCGGCGCTGTCGCGGACGCCATGGGCCAGCGCCTCGCGCGTCTCGCGGCGACCGCGCAGGTGCTCGCCGTCACCCACGCGCCGCAAGTCGCGGCACGGGCCGGCGGGCACTTCCGCATCGCCAAGGATTCGCTCGACCGCGGTCGCCGCGTGGCCACGCGCGTCACCGTGCTGGCGCCCGAGGCGCGCCGCGAGGAGATCGCCCGCATGCTGGCCGGCGCCACCATCACCGACGAGGCCCGCGCCGCCGCGGGCCGTCTGCTCGAGGAGACCACATGAGCCTGCGCGCTGTCCTCATCGCGGCGTTCCTTGTCGCGCCCGTGGCGTTCCCCGTTTCGGCGACGGCGGACGGGCTCGTCTATCCCGACCAGTCGACGCCGGACTCGGCGGCGATCTCGCCGATGACCGCCGCGTTCGTCGCCGCCGTCGGTCCGTTCAACGGCTTCCTCGAAGCCTCGGATCGGCTTGCCGCCGAGCGTTCGGCAGGTCGCACCCGCGCCTTCGCGGCGCGTGAGGCGCCCGCCCGCAGGACCGTGATCGAGGAGCTCCGGACCTGGGCTGCGGGGGTGAGGCGGGAGCGCTACGCCGAGGCTCACGCGCCCACGATCGACCATCTCGGACCGGTGTTCGGCGTGCTCGACGATCCCATCGACATCGTGACGGTGCCGGCCGACCTGCGCCAGCGAGGCGACTACCAGGCCCTCGAGAAGCTCGAGGGCGGTGACTTCGACGCGCTCTACGTCACCTCGCAGGCCGGCACCTTGCGCCAGCTCGAGAACAGCTACGTCGACTACATCAAGAATGGCGACGACCAGACCCTGCGCGCGCTGTCCGTGCGCGACCTCGGCCGCGTCCGTGCGTTGCTCGCAGCGCTGCCGCGTCGGTGATCGCCTACTTGCGGAAGCAGCGCCAGGGATCGGCCGCGGGCGACGAGCACTTCGGCCGGGTCTCGGACTCGTGAGGGATGTGGCGGTAGGCGATGACCGGCTCCGCCGCCGCGGCGGGCGTCGCGGAAGCCTGTTGCTGCCCGGAGCCTGTTGCAGCCGGCTCGGTGGGCGAGGAGCCGTAGAAGGTGTCGCAGAGCGTACCGGTGCAGCGCTCGTGCTTGTCGCCGAGCAGGCCGCCCGTGCCGAGATGCATGTAGGAATTGGAGGCCGTCGCGTCCGGCTCGCTCGGCGTTACCGGGCGTGCGCTGGCCGTTCCGGAGGATGAATTGCCCCCGAACCAGCGGCTGAGCGGGTTCCCGCTGAGCAGGGTACCGGACGACGGTACCATGATCGGCGTCGCTCCGGCCGGCACGCCCGCGACCGACGCACTCGCCGGCTTCGCGGTCGTGTCCGCCGTGTTGCCCCTGGAGCCGTAGTAGAGATCGCACAACGTGCCTTCGCAGCGGTCGGCGGGTGGCGCTGCGGCCGGCTCCGCTCCGGCGGAGCTGGCGATAACGAGGCCCAGGCTGGCGAATAGGACGATCTTGGCGGAATTGGCCATCCGGCTCTCCGTCACACGGACAACGACTGCGGACCCTGCGTGCGCGAAAGTGGCCGCGACAAGGCAGCCGCCGGACCAGAGTGACGAAGCCGGGCGGTGCGGCTTTTCGGGCGCAGTGAGGCCGATCTACGCTCGGTAGCCGTGCCTCGACTTGGACGCGGCGACGAGAGAATGGGCCTCCCCGCCTTTTCCGGCCGCGCAGGCCGCCGCGGCACGGCCCAACTCCCGCTCGATCTGATCGTAGACCTTCTGGTCGACGTTGCCGGTGCGCAGGTCGTCTTTCACCACGGCGTCGTAGCGGCCGATTTCGCCGGAGCAGGGTGCGCCGGGCGGCAGGCCGAAGTCCGACGGCGGCGCGGTGGCGACCGCTGTCGTCGGCGCCATGCCGGCCCCGTCCGTCGCGTTGCAAGCCGAGAGGCCGAACGCGCCAACGGCGAGGATGAAGGGAAAGGCGAGGCGGGTCATGTGCGGCTCCATTCGCAGGGAGCTTACCTCTTCGACCCCGAGGGGAAAACCCGTGTGAACGGGCGGTGGAGCCGGCGGACGAAGGTCCGCCGACCCGCAAGAAGCCTATTTCTTCGCGGAGGCGCTCTTCGAATGGGCGGCCTTCGACGACTCGTGAGCCTTGCTGGTGTGCTCGTGAGCCTGCTCGGAATGCTTGTGCGCGGCGGCGTGGTCGCCCTTCTCGTGATGCTCGGCGGCCGTGTGATGCGCCTTGGCGGCGGCCTCGTGGTGCTTCGCGGCTTCCTTGTGTGCGTTGTTGGCCATGATGTTTCTCCCTTGAGCACTCGTCGTGCGGAGAGCTTAATAATTGCTGCTTGCGCAAAGTTGCAGGCGAACTTGGATTTGAAGTCGCAATATACGGGCCAGCATAGAGGCGGAAACGAGGCATTCGGCTCGATGCTCGTTTGGCCTCGACCTCGATGGCAACCTCTCGGGCCCGATCGGCTAGGCCTCGCTTGATCGTGGATCGGGAGCAGGCGCCGGATGACGAAGCTGATCGACGAGGCTTCGGCTGGGCGCAGCGGCCCGGAGACGACGCGCGAGCCGGCGGCGGTGTTCGCCCCGGCGATGATCCTGTCCGCGTCGGGAAGCTTCGTCGATGCGACCGGCTACATCCACTTCCACCACCTGTTCGTCTCGTTCATGAGCGGGATCAGCGTGGCGCCGACCGACGTGACAGGCACACTGGTTCACGTCGGCCGCGGCATCTCCAAGGCGATGTGGGTCCTGGCAAGCGCCGCGATCGCGCCCGAAGGCGAGCCCGGCCGAGCCTTCAGAACTTCGAGACGAGGCCTGCGCCACCGACCAGCAGCAGGCAGCCGGCGATGCGCGGCCAGTTGGCGGAATGCTGCTCGAAACCGAACCAGCCGTAATTGTCGACCAGCACGGAGAAGACGATCTGTCCGGTGACCACCAGGCCGATCAGCGTCGCCGCACCGATCCGGGGCGCCAGCAGGATGTTGCCGGTGAGATAGATTGCGCCGAGCACGCCGCCGGCGAGCCAGAGGTACCAGGGCGCGGTGCGGATCATCTGCGCCGAGGGGTACTCCTTCGAGAACGCCAGCGTCAGGGCGAGCGTGGCGACGACGCCGATGACCATGTTGGCGAAGGCGGGGATGTAGAGGTTGTGCAGGTGCTCGCCGAGCTGCTTGTTGGTGGCGACCTGGGTGGTCAGCACCACGCCGCAGAGGGCGGCGGCGATCATATAGAGGATGTTCATTGCAGGTCCCGTTTCGGGTCATGACCGTGACCGTCCAGCGCAAACACGATCGCGGATTGTCTTACAGCCTCCACCACCTTATCATCAAATGAGGCAAAGTAGGTTATCATAGCTCAAGGTGCCATATATCGGTATACTCCGACATTTATGGCCGATGTGAAGCCAAGCGCATTGCGAAAGTTCGTGCTTATTATAAAGCGAAGACGATGCGGTATTTACTACCTTATAAGCCCGTAGCGAATTATTTTGAAAGTGAAAGGATTGATCTTAACTTGTATTCCGGGAACATGTCCTGGATTTCCTAAAATGTAGCCCTGGCGGACAGTCTTGTCAATAAAAGATACACGATATGTGTCTTCCCAATCATCGACGGTTGCTTTGTATAGGTCCGGTTTGAGGCGTAGAAGGGGTAGAATAAGCATAGCTGCTTCTACAGCGTGCTCTGCCACCGGTCGTGAGATCACAGTCTTGGAATTTGTATCGACCACGAAGTCCATGTCATTACCTAACGCAAGGGTGCCATCGAATTCTTACCTGTCGCAAGATCGAACGACCTCATGTTGCCACTCGGCGTACCAAGATAGCCGTTGCACCAGGATAGCGCTGATCCATTTGTTGGTCTTGCTGTATGCCGACTTTAGAGAAATCATCTGCTTCCGCGCCTAACGCAGCTGGATCGCTGGCCCTCCGGTATACTTGATGCCCTATCGAGCCCTTGATCAGTCAGGGCGCTGTAATCACCGTGCGTGTGATAGTTACCGACTACGTCGGCGCGGGTTGGTGTCGGCGAGGAGCTAGGATGCGAGTAGGACGAGATGTTGGAGGTAGCGAGCTTCGTCGCGTCCTTGCTACACCTCGCCCATGAGCGTCGATTTCTCCGCCCGGGCCTACGACCATTCCTTCCGAATCGATCCGATCGTGCGCTCGCTGCTCGACACGGATTTCTACAAGTTCTTGATGCTCCAGATGATCTGGAAGCTGAAGCCGGACGTCCGCGTCGCCTTCGGCCTGCACAACCGGACGAAGAGCGTGAAGCTCGCGCAGGTGATCGACCGCGCCGAGCTCGTCGCCCAGCTCGACCACGTCCGCACCCTGCGCTTCGAGCGCAACGAGCTGATCTGGCTCGCCGGCAATTCGTTCTACGGCAAGGGCCAGATCTTCGAGCCGGCCTTCATCGACTTCCTGCGCGATTTCCGCCTGCCGGACTACGAGCTGACCGAGCGCGAGGGGCAGTTCGAGCTGCGCTTCGACGGGCCCTGGACGCAGACCACGATGTGGGAGGTGCCCTGCCTCGCCATCGTCTCCGAGCTGCGCGCGCGCGCCGCCATGCGCTCCATGAGCCGCTTCGAACTCGATCTCTTCTATGCCCGCGCCAAAGCCAAGCTGTGGGACAAGGTCGAGCGGCTGCGCATGCTGGCACGAGAGGGGCCGCTGCGGCTCGGCGACTTCGGCACCCGTCGCCGCCACGGCTTCCTCTGGCAGCGCTGGTGCGTCGCCGCACTCATGGAGGGTCTCGGCGACAGCTTTACCGGCACGTCCAACGTCAAGCACGCGCTGGATCTCGGCTGCGAGGCGGTCGGAACCAACGCCCACGAACTGCCGATGGTCTTCGCCGCGGAGGCCCGGACCGACGAGGCGCTGCGGCGCGCGCCCTTCGCCGTGCTGGAGGCGTGGCAGAAGCTCTACGCCGGCAACCTGCTGGTGCTGCTGCCCGACACGTTCGGCACCACCAACTTCCTCGCCGCCGCGCCGGACTGGGCGGCCGACTGGACCGGCGCGCGGCCCGACTCCAAGCCGCCGATCCCTGCCGCCGAAGAGCTGATCGCCTGGTGGGCCTCGCGCGGCCGCGACCCCAAGGAGAAGCTCGTCATCCTGTCGGACGCGATGACCATCGACTCGATCGAGGAGAGCGTGCGCGCCCTGCGTGGCCGCGTGCAGGTCTCGATCGGCTGGGGCACGGCGCTGACCAACGATTTTCTGGGGTGCTCGCCGCGCAGCCTCGATGCCGAGCTGAAGCCCGTGTCGCTGGTGTGCAAGGTGTTCGAGGTGGACGGACGTCCTGCGGTGAAGCTCTCCGACAATCCGGCGAAGTTTTTGGGGCCGGATCGCGAGGTGGAGCGCTACACGCGCGTGCTGGGCTACGAGCCGGGAGAGACAAGGGAGGCGTGAGGGCTCTACCGCCTTGTACTCGGCAGCAGCACATCCCGTGTGATCTCGCGCGGCTGCGGCTGCATGTAGGTCACCATCGCAAGCATGGCGCCCCAGACGATGGCGACGAGAATCCCGATCACGAGCAGGAGGCGAAACAGCGTCGGCACCGATCACTCCGTGCCGGGCGGCCCGGCGCAACACGCCTTCCTTATAACGCAACCCGGGCTGCGCGCCTGCTCCGCCCGTGAAAAGCTGTGCGTCGCACGCCCTGCGCCTATGTGTAGCCGCGACGACCCCATAGGAGCCCGGCGATGATCGACCTCTATTACTGGACGACGCCGAACGGCCACAAGATCCCGATGTTCCTCGAGGAAGCGGGGGTGCCCTACGTCATCCACGGCATCAACCTCGGCAGGGGCGACCAGTTCGCGCCGGCCTTCCTCAAGATCTCGCCCAACAACCGCATCCCGGCGATCGTCGACGACGAACCGGCCGACGGCGGCGCGGCGATCTCGCTCTTCGAGTCCGGCGCGATCCTGCTCTACCTCGCCGAGAAGACCGGCAAGCTGCTGCCGCAGGATCCGCGGGGCCGGGCGATGGCGTTGGAGTGGCTGTTCTGGCAGGTCGGCGGGCTCGGCCCGATGGCCGGGCAGAAACACCATTTCAGCGGCTATGCCAAGGAGAAGATCCCCTACGCCATCGAGCGCTACGTCAACGAGACCAACCGGCTCTACGGCGTGCTCGACGGCCATCTTGCAACCCAAAAGTTTATCGCCGACACCTATTCGATCGCCGACATCGCCTGCTATCCGTGGATCATGCCGCACGAGAAGCAGGGCCAGAACCTCGACGACTTCCCCAACGTCAAGCGCTGGTTCCACGAGATCGCCGCCATGCCCTCGGTGAAGCGCGCCTACGAGAAGGCCGACCAGCTGAACACCGCGCCGAGCGTCGACGAGGACAGCCACAAGATCCTGTTCGGGCAGACGGCGAAGCGGGGGTAGCGGCCACCCTTCCTCCGTTTCACGGGGGAGGATTCACCACACCGACTGGTGGATCGTCTCCTCCGCTTCGGCGATGGCCTCCGGCGTGCCGACGTGCAGCCATTGCCCCTCGAGCCGGTGGCCGAAGAGGCGGCCTTTCTCGGCGGCGGCGAAGAAGCAGGGCGCGAGGCGGATCGCCGTGTCGTCGGGCATGGCGGCGAAGAGTTCGGGTTTGATGATGCCGATGCCGGCGTAGACGAAGGGCGCCACCTCGCGCTCCTCGCGGCGCAGCAGCCGCCCATCGGCCGTCATCGTGAAGTCGCCGGCCCAGTCGACCCCCACCGACGTGGTGGTCGAGGCGACGAGCAGCAGCACGTCCATGATCGCCGGATCCCAGCTCGCGGCCAGCGCGGCGAGGTTGGAGCGCGGACCTTCGAGCCAGAACGCGTCGGTGTTGCACAGGAAGAACGGGTCGGCGCCCAGCAGCGGCAGCACCTTGCGGATGCCGCCGGCCTGGTCGAGCAGCTTGGCGCGCTCGTCGGAGACGACGACGCGTGGGCTGGTGCGTCGCGCCAGATGCGCCTCGATCTGGTCTGCGAAATAATGGACATTGACGATCGCGCGCTCGAGGCCGACTTCGGCGAAACGATCGAGCATGTGGTCCATCAGCGGCTTGCCGCCGACCGGCACGAGCGGCTTCGGCATCGTGTCGGTGACTGGGCGCATGCGGGTGCCGAGTCCGGCGGCGAAGACCATGGCGGTGTGCGGCATGGGAGCGACCGCGTGGAGCGCGGGGCGCACCATCGCCGTCAGGGCTGCGCCGCCAGGATGCTCGGCACGTTCTGCTCGACCCACGACTTGATCTCCGCCAGCGCCGGATGCGCGAGATTCTTGCGCAGGTACGCTTGTAGACGCGGCAGGTGAACGAGGTATTGCGGTTTGCGATCCCGCTTGTCGAGCCGGGCGAAGATTCCGAGGATCTTGGTCGAACGCTGGGCGCCGAGGATCGCATAGGCCTTGGCGAAGGCCGCCATGTCGAAGGCCGGATCGGCCTCGCGCCGCAGCTTGGCGTAGAGGCCGAGCAGGCGCAACTCGAGGTCCGGCGGCACGCTCACGCGGGCGTCCTGCAGCAGCGAGGCGACGTCGTAGGCCGGGTGGCCCAGCACCGCGTCCTGGAAATCGATGATGCCGACGCGCTCGAACCCGTCGCGTTGCGACAGCCAGATCAGGTTGGGCGAGTGGTAGTCGCGCAGCGTCAGCACGGGCGACGCGGCGAGCACGTCGGTCAAGACCTCGCGCCAGAGATTGGCGAAGCCGGCCTTGGCGCCGGACGACACCATCGTCTTGGCGACGTGCGGCGCGTACCATTCCGGCAGCAGCTCGACCTCGATCAGCAGGGCCTCGGCGTCGTAGGGCGGTACGGCGTAGGTGCCGCCGTCACCGTCGGGCAGGGTGTCCGACGCAGGCTTGCCGTGGAGCCTGGCGAGAACCGCCACGGCTTCGGCGTAACGCTCGGGGATGATCCCGTCGTCGTTGACGAGCAGCTCGGAGCCCAGGTCCTCGATGATGGCGAGACCGGTCTGCGTTTCGTGGGCATGGATCTGCGGTGCGGAGAAGCCCATCGCGCGCAGCGCACCATCGATGGCGATGTAGGGCCGGATGTCCTCGGCGAGGTGAGCGATGGCGCTGTAGGGCTTGCCGTAGCGGATCGGGGGCCCGTCGGGCCGCGGTGGCGAGATCATCAGGATCGCGCGGGTGCCGTCGGGCTTGACCAGGCGCTCGTAGGCGCGTGTGGACGCGTCGCCCATCATGAAGGTGCGCTCGGCGCCGACGAAGTCCGCCTTCTCGAGGATCGCGCGCACCGAGCGCGACAGCGCGAGCCGACGGCCGAAGGCGCCGACCCCGGTCACCGCGCCGAGCCGGTAGCCCGGCGGCTTGGTCGTGTCGGTATGGAAGGCGATGTCGAGCCTGTCGCCGGAGAGGCCGCCGCCGGCGCGCTCGGGCCATTCCACGATGACCAGGGCGCCGTCGGCGGCCTCGTCCCAGCCGAGCTCGGCCAGTTCGGACGGATCCTTGATGCGGAACAGGTCGGCGTGGACGATCGGGAACTTGGCGCCGTCCTTGATGACGCTGTCGTAGACCTGGAGCAGCGTGAACGTCGGGCTCGGTACTTCGAGCGTCCTGTCGCCGGTCAGCGAACGGATGAGGGCGCGGGCGAAGGTGGTCTTGCCGCAGCCGAGTTCGCCCGAGAGCGTGACGAGGTCGCCGGGTTGCAGCAGCGAGGCGATGTCGGCGGCGAGCGACACGGTGGCGCCCTCGTCCATCAAGTCGAGGTGCCAGACCGATTCGGAACGCCGTTCGGGATTGGCCTCGCTGGTCATCGCACCTCGCTCCAAGGCACCGAGAGCCGAGGCGAAGACTGATCAAGCACTGCCGGTGCTCTCGCTCGCGCCATCGTGTCCGACACCTTTCACGCTTCGACCCTCCGCGCGAGTCTTTCCATTGCTCGCCGGGAAGATGCAAGTCGCGGTGGTGCCGAGGCCAGGCGCGGAATCGATGAGCACACGTCCGCCGTGCAGCTCGACGAAGCTCTTCACGATCGAGAGACCAAGGCCGACGCCGCGGTGGCGCGCACCGACCGTGTTCGAGTGGAAGCGGTCGAACACGTGGCCGATGACGTCGGCCGGGATGCCGCGGCCCTGGTCGGAGACCTTGAAGACGATCTCCTCGCCGCGACGCAGTGCCGCCAGCGTCACGGTCTGCCCGGGCGCCGAGAAGCCGATCGCGTTGGAGAGCAGGTTGAAGAGGATCTGGCGAATGCGCTTGGCGTCGGCGTCGAAGCTGCCGACGTCGGGCAGGGCCACGATCTGGAGGTTGAGCGAGGCGTCGACGAGCCGGTCCTGGATGCCCTCGGCGGCCGCGCGGATCGTGTCCATGATGTCGATGGTGCGCACGCTGAGTTCGAGTGCGCCGGTGTCGATCGTGGCGAGGTCGAGGATGTCGTTGATGATCGCGTGCAGCGCCGCCGACGATTTCATCACGTAAGACACGTATTCGGTCTGCTTGGGGTTGAGCGGGCCGACCGAGCCGTTGCCGAGCATCTGCGAGAAGCCGATGATATTGGTCAGCGGCGAACGCAGCTCGTAGGAGAAGTGGTGCACGAAGTCGTTGCGCAGCTTCTCGGTGGCGAGCAGCGCGTCGTTGCGCTCGGTCAGCGCGCGCTCGACGTTCACGCTCGCCGTCGTGTCGGTGAAGGTCAGCAGCGTGGCGCCGTCCGGCAGCGGCGCGGCCGTGCAATCGACGATGGAGCCGTCGCGACAGGCCAGCCGGCGATAGAGCGAGGTGCGCTGGTCGTGCAGGCCAGCGACGGCGGTACGCAGCGCGTTCCAGCCCTCGGGATCGGGCGCCATCCGCGCGCAGAGCGCGGCGACCTTGTCGACGTGGGGCTGGGTTTCGAGCTCGTCTGGCGTCAGCCGCCAGAATTCGCCGAAGGCGGCGTTGGAGAGCTTGAGCCGCCCGTCGGTGCCGAACACCGCGACACCCTCCTTCAGCGTATCGAGCGTCTCGCGCTGCACCCGCGTCTGCGCATTGAACTGCGACTCGAGGTGGCGGTGGGCGGTGACGTCGTCGAACAGGTAGGTGACGCCGCTTTGCGGGTTGGGATTGATGACCGTGCGCAGGGTGCGACCGTCGGGCAGGTACCAGACCTGCTCGCTGGTGTCGGGGGACTGGTAGCCGGCGAGATGCGCTTCCTTCCAGCCGCGGAAGTCGGCCTGCTCGGGCAGCATGCGGCGCGCCCGCAGGCGGTCGAGGATCTCGGATTCGCTGGGGCCGCCGTCGAGAAACCCCTGATCGAGCGACCAGAGCTGCCGATAGGCCGAATTGTGGAAGATGAGCTGCTTGCGCCGATCGAAGATGGCGACGGCGGTGGAAAGCTGGTCGAGCGTGCGCGCGTGCGCCTTCATCATCTGCTGGAGATCGACGCGCGCCGCCTCCAACTCTGAGACGTCGAACGCGATGCCGACGCTGCGGTGGTCGGCCGACACCTCGACGATGTCGAGGCTGCGGCGCCAGCCGGCGACGACGGCGGCGGCGCGGTCGCGGAAGATCTGCATCTGGGCACGGTGCGCCGCCGCGGCCTCGCGCGCCGGACTTTCCAGGAGCTCGATGGCGCGCAATAGCGCGTCGTCGCGGTCTTTCGCCTCGACCGCCTTGACGTAGGCGGTGTTGACCCAGTCCAGGCGCCCGAGAGGGTCGCGCGTCCAGGACGGGCAGGGCACGGCGTCGAGCATCAGCCGCGTGGCCTCGAGATCGGCGGCGATCCGCTTCTCGCTCTCGCGCAGGCGCACGACCTCGAGCCGATCGCCGGCGACATCGCGGATCCGCACCACGGCACAGCCGGCCACAGCGCGCCCCTCGGTTTCGAGGTGGCGGCCGCTCAGACTCGTCGCCGCCATGCGAAACGCTTCGCCGCGTTCACGTAGCCGCCCCACGCAGCTCTCCAGGGCCTGCGCCTGTTCGGGCGGCAGCCATGACCCAAAGCCCAGCACACGGCGCGGGATGGGCACGTCGATGACGAGGCTGGTGTCGCCGGTGATCTCGGGCTCGTTCGAGCGCAGGCCCCAGGCGATGACGACCTGCGGCTCGGCGGCCAGGAAGGTCTCGGTGCGATCGAGCTTGGCACGCGTGTCGTTGAGTTCGGCCATGAGCGCGGTCTCGCGCTGCTGCATGCGGCGGCGGCCGGCCATATGGAGCAGCGCGACCACCGTGGCGAACAGCACGAGGCCGACGAAGACGGAGGCGAGCAGCGCGTCGTTGCCGCCGTGCAAGCTGTCGATCAGCCCTCCGCCGAGGAGCGCCCGGCCGCCTTGCGCGCGCGCAGACACGGCCGGAAAAGCCGTCGCGGCTGCAGGCAGCAGCCAGAGGGCCAGCGGCCGCAATGCGAGAGCCGAGGAGACGCCGGCCTGGTGATACGCACAGGTGTACACGGCACTCCTCGGCCGTCCGCGCATCGCCACCCCAGTCCCGTCGCCCCGAATCATCGCAATGTATCGAGGGTGGAGTGATTTGAGAATTGATCGCGGCGGCGTTGGTGAAGCCTGTGGATATCGGCGGTCGCTATGGCGGAAGGTGTGGCGTTTTCGTCGCGGCTAAGCGGTTCAGGCCGCGGATCCGCGCGACGACGTCCAGCACCTCGTCGCTGAGCCGGGCGCTCTCCTCCGTGAGCCTGGCGCTCTCGATGAGCATGTCGGCGGCGGCATCCCCGGTCTCCGCCGTCACCTGGTCGACTCCGCCGACCGCATCGCCCACGCGACGCGGCAACGGCTTCGGTCACCGAGTTGCCGATGCGCCGTGTGGCGTCGGTCTGCGACAGCACCGCGGCGACGATCGAGCCGGCGAGCGCATCGAGGTCGCCCGCCGTCCCGCCGATCGCACGAAGGATGTCGGCGGCCTCGATCGTTTGCTCCTGCTGCAAGCACCAATTGAGGTGGCAATAGCTAACAAGGAAATACGATCGGCTGTCGTCACATCAAATGTTAGTCAAAATGAACCATGATGGTTCGACTGTCCTCGGGCAGCCGGTGCGGCTTGGACGAGAAGTCGAGTTCGCTTCCGGCAGCCACCGTCTTCGTGGAGACGCTCTCGCTCCAGGCGACGAGCGTCGTGCCGGCGGCATCGCGCACCTCGAAGGCGAGCCGCGGCACGCGGATTCCGCGGCCAGCCACGTTGCGCAGCGCACCGCGGATCGTCACGTCGCTGGTGGCCGAGCGCTCCGGCACGACGTGGGCGAAGGCGAGGCCGACGACGTTCACCGGCAGGCCGACGGCGGCGTAGAGCGCGGCGGTGCGCGGCATTGCCCGCACCACGTCCTCGCGTGCCACCCCCAGCGAGGCGAAGCCGACGCAAGCCAGCACCGCCCCGGCGGCGGCCAGCGCAGGGCGCGGAACGGAGACGCGGCGCGGTACGGTCGGGACTTCGTCGAGGCGGGCGTGCGGGCGTGCGCTCACGGCGGCCAAGGCGAGGTCGTGGCTCGAACCATCCTGATGCCACCGGGAGCCGCAGCGTGGGCACACCAGCGTGCGACCGCGATCGCCGAGATCGGCGCTGCTCACGTGGTACGATCGGGCGCAGCCGGGACAGTCGATGAGCATGGGAACCGGGAACGGTGGGCCTCGGCCACACTCGCGCTCTATGCTTAAGACCGCGTTAACCCTAAACCGGTGGTTAGGCGGGGAAGGTCGGAGCGCCGCTTGGTCAATTTCGAGAACGTCGGGCTACGCTACGGGATGGGCGCGGAGACGTTGCGCGACATCAGCTTCCGCATCGAGCCGCAGAGCTTCCAGTTCCTGACCGGCCCCTCGGGCGCCGGCAAGACGACGCTGCTGAAGCTCATCCTGTTCACGCTCAAGCCCACGCGCGGCATGATCAGCCTCTTCGGGCGCGATGTGGCGAGCCTCGACAAGGACGCGGTGACCGCGCTGCGCCGGCGGATCGGCGTGGTGTTCCAGGAATTCCGCCTGCTCGACCATCTCACCACCTACGAGAACGTCGCGCTGCCGCTTCGCGTCCAGGGCCGCGACGAGGCGGGGTATCGCGCGGAGGTGGTCGAGCTGCTCGGCTGGGTCGGGCTGGGCGAGCGCATGCACGCGCTGCCCGCGGTCCTGTCGGGTGGCGAGAAGCAGCGCGCCGCGATCGCCCGGGCGCTGATCGTGCGCCCCGAACTGCTGCTCGCCGACGAGCCCACCGGCAACGTCGATCCGACGCTGGCGCGGCGGCTGCTGCGGCTCTTCATGGAGCTGCACAAATCGGGTACGTCGGTGGTGATCGCGACGCACGACCTCGGGCTGATGGACCAGTTCGACGGCGCCCGCCGCCTCGTGCTCGGCGACAGTCGCCTGCACATCTTCGAGTGAGGACGATGCGCGCGGCGGATCCAGCATGGTGACGGTGACCGAGCCGGCCGCGCCGACGCGCAAGGCGAGGCCGACCGACGCCGCCGGCCGCCCGCTGAAGCGCGACATGCCGCTGGTGCCGGCCGACACGATCGCCGGGCGCGCGCTCGTCACCGTCATCGCCATCATGACCTTCCTGGCCGCGCTGACCGCCGGGCTGGCGATCCTCGTCGCCGACGCCTCGCGCGACTGGCAGGGCGACGTCGGCCGCGAGATGACGATCCAGGTCCGCCCGGTGCCAGGCCGCGACCTCGACGCGGCGGTGGGCGAGGCCACCGCACTCGCCCGCGCCGCGCGCGGCGTCGCCGCCGTCGATCCCTATTCCAAGGCGGAGAGCGAGAAGCTGCTGCAGCCCTGGCTCGGCGCCGGGCTCGACCTCGGCGACCTGCCGGTGCCGCGCCTGATCGTGGTCAAGCTCGGCCCGGGCGAACCCCTCGATCCGGGCAAGCTGCGCGCGGTGTTGGAAAAGGAGGTCCCCGGCGCCACGCTCGACGACCATCGCGTCTGGCAGGCACGGCTCGCGGCGATGGCGAATGCCACGGTCGCAGTCGGCATCGTCGTCTTCGGCCTGGTGCTCACCGCCATGCTCTTCGCCGTGGCCTTCGCCACGCGCGGCGCCATGGCCGGCGCCCGCGAGATCATCGAAGTGCTGCATTTCGTCGGGGCGGCGGACGGTTTCATCTCGCGCCAGTTCCAGCGCCATTTCCTGCTGTTGGGACTGCGCGGCGGCGCCATCGGCGGCGGCACCGCAATCGTGTTCTTCCTGGCCGGCGGCGCGTTGCTCGGCCGTTGGCGCACCAGCGCGGCGGGCGAGCAGGTCGAGGCGATGTTCGGAAGCTTCGGGCTGCACCTCAAGGGCTACGTCGCCATCGTGCTGATCGCCGGTGCGATCGCGCTGATGACCGGCATCGTCTCGCGGCTGATCGTGTACCGGCACCTGCGGGCGCTGATGTGACACGGGGATCCAGCGATCGCGTGGCGCTGCAGCCGATCATCGAAGTGGAGCGGGTGAAGGGAGCCCGCTGAACGTCGCAAAAGCTGTAGCCTGTACAAAGAGTTGCCCGACTTTCAATCCGGCAGCAAGTTTGAATCTGAGTCGCGAGGGCAAGGGAATCCCTTACGATTTCTTCGGCAGGGGATACGCTCTAGCCTTGCCGGGCTGGGTCGGGCCGGAGCGGTCGGAGGTCGCTTCGCCGCCGGCCGCCCTGATGGCCGGGCGCGGTACCGTGAACCCACCATCATGGCAGCACGGCGCCAACAACGACGCCGAACGTCGCGGCCTTGAGTTTAAGGTGCCGGCCTGCGCCTCGCCGCCCATCAGCATGAGCGGCGTCTGGCGGTGGTGGACATGGGTGAGCACCGTCGGTCGTCCTCTACCTTGGTCCCGTAGACGGCCTTGACCAGGGCCTCGCCGCCGCGGGAGGTCGGCGACGCCTCGTAGCGTCGCGGGGCCCCTGTCCGCTCCATACAGGGCCTTGTCTAATGGGGCGGCGGCTCGAGGCGCTTCATTTACGCGCCGTCCAAGCCGAACCCACACGCGGCCACCTGGA
>CAZZWW010000004.1:0-27086 GCA_964657815.1 Vulcanimicrobiota bacterium
CCGAAGAGGGAGGCGGAAGCGGGAGCATCACACCCAGGCGCGGTGGTCCCAGTCGACGGCGTACTTGTCCGGCTCGGCGGCCAGCGCGCCGAGGCCGGCCAGCACGGCGTCGCCCGTCGTGATGATGCGGGTCGGCACCTTGCGCAGGAGGTCGCCGAAGGGCGACTTGTCCTCGAACCGGGCGCGGAAGACGGCGGGGTCGAGCAGGTCGGTCAGGCGCGGCAGCACGCCGCCGGAAAAGGTGACGCCGCCGGTCGCCATGAAGGCCATGGTCATGTCGCCGGCGAAGCGGGCGGCGAGGCGCCAGAACAGCCGCACGGTGTCGGCGTCCTCGCTGCCATGGTCGGCCATGGCGCGCTCGACGAGCATCTTCTCGTCGTAGGACGGCGCCATCAGGCCGCGGGCGGCGAACCGGGCCTTGTGCAGGCGCAGCAGGCCGGGGCCGGAGAACACCGTCTCGGCCGAGATGCGCCCGTGCGGCGCCAGCGGGATGTGCGGCCAGATCGCGCCCTCTTCCGCGCCGACGGGGCCGAAATCGACGTGGCCGGCCTCGCTCGCCAGCGCGAAATGGCGGCCTCCGACCTCGATCAGCGCGGACGCGCCGAGACCGGTGCCCGGCCCGAGCACGACCTGGGCGCCGCCGAGCGTGTTGTGGACGTCGCCGATCTGGCGCACCCAATCCGCCCGCACCGTCGGCAGGGCCAGCGCCTGGGCCTCGAAATCGTTGAGGATCAGGCCCTGCTCCAGATGCGCCGCTTGGGCGACCTTGGCACCGTCGATGGACCAGCGCGCGTTGGTCATGTGCACCGTGCGCCCCGAAACCGGGCCGGCGGCGCAGGCGATCACCGAGCGCGGCCGGTCCGGCAGATGCTGGACCGTGTCGGCGATCGCCGCCTCGAGGCTCGGGAAGTCCCGGGTGACGAGGTGCTTGGGTTCCGAAGGGTCGACGCCAGGCTCCGTGACGAGCGCGAAACGCGCGTTGGTGCCGCCGATGTCGCCGACCAGGACGGGAAACGGAAAATGCACGGGCGACGGCTCCTCGGCAAAGGCTCTGCGCCTCCTTACCCGAGGTGCGGCATTCCGCGCCACCCGCGGACGATCAGCCTTGTGGCCGAGCTGTTGGCAAGGCTCAGGCCGCCGAGCCTCACGCAGCCATCGTCGCCGGCACGTCGGCGACCGCCGCGGGACGGTCGTCGTAGTCTTCCGGCTCGGTCTCGTCGCGCGCGGTGTTGGGGAGCAGCAGCGACAACGCGCTCGAGACCACGATGTTGAGGAGCAGCGCGGTGAAACCGTTGTAGGCGGCGATCGTGCCCCAGATGAGGTGGGTCGGCACCCAGGCGGTCGCGCCGTAGGACAGGTACGTGCCCACGACGAGGCCGACGGCCCAGCCCGCCAGCAGCGCCGGCCCGCGGAACCAGCGGGTGAACAGGCCGAAAACCAGCGCCGGGAAGATCTGGATCATCCACACGCCGCCGAGCAGCTGCAGGTCGATGGCGAAGGTCGTCGGCACCAGGAGGATCACCAGCAGAGCGCCGATCTTGACAACGAGGCTCACGAACTTGGCCAGCGCGGCCTCGCTGGCGGGCGCGATCGCCGGATTGACGAAAGGCTTCCACACGTTGCGGGTGAAGGTGTTGGCGGCCCCGATGCTCATGACGGCGGCCGGCACCAGCGCGCCCACCGCGATGCCGGCGAAGGCGAAGCCGGCGAACCAGCTCGGGAACATCTTGAGGAACAGCTGCGGCACCGAATCCTGCGGGTTCGTCACCTTGATGCCGGCGGCCAAGGCCATGTAGCCCATGATGGCGATGAGGCCGAGCACCAGCGAATAGGCCGGCAGCATGAAGGCGTTGCGGCGGATCGCGCCCGGCGACGAGGCCGAGAGGATGGCGGTCATCGAGCTCGGGTACATGAAGAGCGCCAGCGCCGAGCCGGCGGCGAGCGTCATGAACGGCACGATCTGGGAGGGCGCGAGCAGGATGCCGGCCGGCTTGTGGGTGACCGCGCTCTTGGCGGCGAGCAGCGCACTGGCCTTGTCGAAGACCACGCCGTAGCCGCCGAGCTTGATCGGCACCACGATCACGGCGGCGATGACGAAGATGTAGATCATGATGTCCTTGACGAAGGCGATCATGGCCGGCGCGCGCAGCCCGGACGAGTAGGTGTAGATCGCGAGGATCGCGAAGGCGATCGTCAGCGGCAGGTGGCTCGAGGGAAAGCCCAGCGCCTGGATCGCCTTCTCCATGCCGACGAGCTGCAGCGCGATGTAGGGCATGGTGGCGACGATGCCGGTCATCGCGATGGCGAGCCCGAGCCAGCGGTTGCCGTAGCGTCCGGCGACGAAATCGGCGCCGGTGACGTAGCCGCGCCGGTGCGTCACCGCCCAGAGCTTCGGGAAGGAGATGTAGAGCAGGGGATAGATCAGGATCGTGTAGGGCACGGCGAAGAGGCCGAAGGCGCCGCTGGCATAGACCAGCGCCGGCACGGCGATGACGGTATAGGCGGTGTAGAGGTCGCCGCCGATCAGGAACCACGAGACCCACGGTCCGAAGCGCCGGCCGCCCAGGCCCCATTCGTGCAGGTCCGACAGGTCGCCGCGCCGCCAGCGCCCGGCGAGGAAGCCGATGGCGGTGACGAGGGCGAACACCACGACGAAGACGATCGTCGCCGGCCAGTTCGGGGAGACGGCGGCCACCGCGTTCACGCCCATTCCGTTCACGCCTTGCCCTTCGCGCGATCGAGCCGGAACGCGGCGTAGATGAACAGCGCCGAGACCGGCACCAGCGCGAACACCGCCCAGTACAGGAAGGGGAAGCCGAACAGGCGCGGCTCGTCCCTGTTGTAGAATGGCGCGGCGAGCGCGAGGACGCAGGGGACGAGGAGGAGAACGGCTTTCATGGCGGGGCGAAGGGATCGAGAAGAGACACCCTGAAGTCAAGGAAGTCTTTGGTGTTGCGCGTCACCACGGTGAAACCGTGCACGAGCGCGGTGGCGGCGATCATGGCGTCTTGCGCGACCGTTGGCGATTTTCCGCTCATGAGACGCGCCCAGGACCGGAAGCACGCGGCATCCATCGCCAGGATGCGCATCGTCGTCAGCTCCTCCTCGAGCCAGCACTCGATCTCATCAGCCTTCGCGCGATCTCTCTCGCGAAGTCTCTCGACGCCCATCTGCAATTCTCCGATCGTCACGGCAGAGACGAACAGAAGGCTTGGCACGACTGCCGAGATCCAGCGGTCACGCCGCCGTGGGGCCGAGCGCGACGCAGCTCGGAGACGACATTCGTGTCGAGGAGATACATCAGTCGTCGAGGTCAGGTGTCCTGAAGACGAGCTTGCCTCGTTCCGGGATCGGAATGTCGCCTCGTGCGAAATCCGTCATAAGCCAGTCCTTGAGAGACATGCCGGGTTGCTTACCGACCGCAGCGGGCGCTCGCTCCTTCCACTCGCGCATAGGCACCAGCACAGCCGCCTGCGCACCATCCCGGGTGACCATCTGCGGGCCCTCCGCGAGACAGCGCTCCAGCATCTCGCCGAAGCGCGCCTCCGCTTTCTTCTCGGGCCAGCTGTCCACGCTCGCTCTCCTCCGTCGCGAACCTGCGCCGGCACGGCTCAGGCGTCAATCGCGTCGTATACCGTCACCTCGCGCCCCACGATGCGCGCCATCCGCGCCATGCCCGTGCGGGTCGAGCCGAGATCGAGGTTGAGGCGATCGCGGGCCACCGTCTCGGCGCCCGCGCGCTTGGCGTTGTCGTCGGGCGTGTGGCCGTGGACCACGAAGAGGCCGCCGTGGGACGGCGCTTCGAGGAACGGCCCGCGGATCCAGGCCCAGTGCTCCGCCTCGCGCAACCCGTCGAAGGCGACGTCCCAGGGCGCGGCGAGGAACGCGTCGCGCGGCATCGTCGGCGACAGGCCGGCGTGGACGAAGAGCACGTCGCCGCTGCGCCAGTGCGAACGCATGTCCTCGATGAACCCGAAGCCCTCGCCCATTTCCGCCTCAAGCATCTGCGGGTGATCGCACCGATCCCGATCCGAGCCGAAGACCTCGTCGAGAAGCGCGTCGCCGCCGTTCGCGACCCACAACGCGAAGGTCTCCAGGCGACGCCGGGGCACGCCCGCCAGGGCGCACCGCAGCATCTGTTCGTGGTTGCCCATCAGCGCGACCGTTTCGACCGCACCGAGGCGGGCGCCGGCCTCGGCCGCGAGCCGCAAGGCGGCAAGGCTCGCCGGCCCGCGGTCGATCAGGTCGCCGGTGAAGACCAGCACGCGCCGTCCTTGCGGCGGCAGCGCCGCGGCATGGGCCAGCAGCGCCTCGAGCAGCCCGGCCTCGCCGTGGATGTCGCCGATCGCCAGCACCTCGACAGCCTCGGCCACGGCCTGCGCCAGCGTGTATCGTGCCTCCGCGATCACCACCGCGACTGCCGCGGAGCGGCCCGCGAGAACGCTGGGGAAGGCCGCTTGCGCTGGCGCGCATCCCACGCCACAGTCCGCGCCCCCGACGGGACCTGATCGGGCGAGGGTGGTGGAACGGGCGTCATGAAAGTCACTCTGGAACGGGCCACGCTGCTCAAGTCGCTCGGGCACGTGCACCGCGTGGTCGAGCGGCGCAACACCATCCCGATCCTCTCCAACGTACTCCTGCGGGCCGACGGGCAGTCTTTGACCCTGAAGGCCACCGACCTCGACCTCGAGGTCACGGAGATCGTCGCCGCGGAGGTCGGGCAGAAGGGCGCGACCACCCTGCCGGCCCACATCCTTCACGACATCGTGCGCAAGTTCCCCGACGGCGCGCAGGTCAGCCTGGAGAACGCCGGCGACAGCGCGCAGTTCGTGCTGCGCTCGGGCCGCTCACGCTTCAACCTGCAGGCCCTGCCCGAGACCGACTTTCCCGATCTCGCCGCCGGCGAGATGAGCCACAGCTTCACGATCCCTGCCGCCGAGCTGAAGAAGCTCATCGACAAGACGCAGTTCGCGATCTCCAACGAGGAGACGCGCTACTACCTCAACGGCATCTACATGCACACGCTCGACGTCGAGGGCACAACCATGCTCCGCGCCGTGGCGACCGACGGCCATCGCCTCGCCCGCGTCGAGGTCGCCGCGCCCGACGGCTCCGCCGGGATGCCGGGCATCATCGTGCCGCGCAAGACGGTGGCCGAGGTGCAGCGCCTCGCCGAGGCCGGCAGCGAGGAGATCAAGGTCGAGGTCTCCACCGCCAAGATCCGCTTCACCTTCGGCGACGTGGTGCTGACCTCCAAGCTGATCGACGGCACCTTCCCCGACTACCTCCGCGTCATCCCGAGCGGCAACGACAAGCGGCTGGTCGTCGACCGCAAGCCGTTCCAGGAGGCGGTCGACCGCGTCTCCACGATCTCGTCCGAGCGCGGGCGCGCGGTCAAGCTGGCGGTCGCCGACGGCAAGCTGACGCTCTCTGTCACCAATCCCGACTCCGGCTCGGCGGTGGAGGAGCTCGAGGTCGACTACGATGCGGCGCCGCTCGATATCGGCTTCAACGCCCGCTACCTGCTCGACATCACCGCGCAGATCGAGTCCGACACGGCTCTCTTCAAGATGGCCGACCCCGGCTCGCCGACGCTGGTGCTCGACCGCGACGGGGCTTCTGCGCTTTACGTGCTGATGCCGATGCGGGTGTAGAACCGGATCGCGAGGGCGACATGACCGACGTGCTGGAAGAGGTGACGGGCGCCGCAGATCGAGATCGCGTCCTGGCACGCGTCGTCGACGATCAAGCCTGTTTCGTCCTCTGCTGAGGCCGATTGGAAGCCGCGATCGACGACAGATGCCGTCGCGCGATCAGGAAGCGGCAAGCCGAAGGGGCCTGGCAGACCGTCGCGCGCGGGACCGCTTCAATCCCGATGACAAGCGCCTATCCGGCTTGTCTTTCGACGAGCGTGTCGCGCTCGTCACGGACTGTCGTGGCGGACGTGGAAGTCCTTGGGCGAGGATCATGAATTCCTACGCGCTGCGAAACCAGATCGCGCATGGGGCCTTGATCTCCGATCGTATCGATGTCGCCGAAGTGGTCGAAGAATGCTACACCTTGCGGGGCGCCGTCGCCGACTAGCAGCAACAATACGTCAGGCGACCGCTCGCCGATGACGCCCACAGTCGCTATCCTCCCGACCATGTTCGAGAGCCACCACCAAACCTTCGACGCGCCCGCCGACCGCACGCAAGGCGCGGCGCGGGTCGCGGCGCTGCGGGCCGAGCTGAAGCGGCGCGAGCTCGACGGCTTCGTCGTGCCGCGCTCCGACCGCCACCAGGGCGAGTACGTGCCCCCCTCCGAGGAGCGGCTGGCCTGGCTCACCGGCTTCTCCGGCTCGGCCGGTCTCGCCATCGTCATGGCCGAGGCCGCCGCGATCTTCGTCGACGGGCGCTATACGATCGCGGTGCGCGACCAGGTCGACACGACGGTGATCACGCCCGTCGCCATCGCCGAAGAAAAGCCAGAGGCCTGGCTCGGCAAGCACCTCGGCAAGGATGGCCGGCTCGGCTACGACCCGTGGCTCGCCACACCCGATCAGGTGCGCCGGCTGAGAAAGGCCGCCGAGGAGGCCGGCGGGACGCTGGTGCCGGTCGGCTCGAACCCGATCGACGCGATCTGGGAGGACCGGCCCGAGCCGCCGCGCGGCGCGATCACGATCCGCAAGCCGAAACTTGCCGGAGAGCCGGCAGCCAAGAAGATCGCACGCGTCTCGCTGGCCATCGGCAAGGCGGACGCGCTGCTCGTCTCCGACCCGCACGCGGTGGCGTGGCTGTTCAACATCCGCGGCTCGGACGTCGGCCATACGCCGCTGCCGCTGGCCTTCGCGCTGGTTCCGGAGATCGGCCATCCGACGCTGTTCGTCGCCCGCGGCAAGCTCACCGAGCGCGACGCGGCAGCCATGGGCAAGCTGGCGAACGTGGCCGAGATCGAGTCGGTCGAGACCGTGCTGGCGGCGCTGGGCAAAGCCGGCAAGAACGTGCTGTTCGACGCGGCCACCGTGCCGGCGCGGCTGGTGCAGGGTCTGGAGGACGCCGGCGGCAAGGCCATCGTTGGCACCGACCCGGTCGCGCTGATGAAGGCGCGCAAGAACGCCGCCGAACTCGCCGGCACGCGCGAGGCGCACCGCCGCGACGGCGCGGCGGTGACCACGTTCCTGCACTGGTTCGCGACGCACGCGAAGCCGGGCAAGCTGACCGAGATCGAGGCGGCCCAGGCGCTGGAACATTTCCGCCGCGAGACCGGGCTGCTCAAGGATCTCTCCTTCCCGACGATCTCGGCGGCCGGCCCGAACTCGGCCATCCCGCACTACCGTGTCTCGACGGCGTCGAATCGGGTGCTCGAACGCGGCATCTACCTCGTCGACTCGGGCGCCCAGTACGAGGACGGCACCACCGACATCACCCGCACGCTCGCCGTCGGCCGTCCCACGGCCGAGATGCGTGACCGCTTCACCCGGGTGCTGAAGGGCATGATCGCGATCTCGCGGGCCGTGTTCCCGAAGGGCACGTCGGGCGCGCAGCTCGACGCGCTGGCGCGGCTGCCGCTGTGGCAAGCCGGGCTCGACTTCGACCACGGCACCGGGCACGGCGTCGGCGTCTACCTCTCCGTGCACGAGGGGCCGCAGCGGCTCTCGAAGGTCGGACACGTCGCGCTGGAGCCGGGCATGATCCTCTCCGACGAGCCGGGCTACTACAAGCCCGGCGCCTACGGCATCCGCATCGAGAACCTCGTCGTCGTGGAGCCGCGTGCGATCGCCGGCGGGGACCGCGAGAGCTACGGGTTCGAGACCCTGACGCTGGCGCCGATCGACCGGGCGTTGATCGACACCAAGCTGCTCGATGCCGCCGAGCGCGCCTGGCTCGACGCCTACCATGCCCGCGTGCGCAAGGAGATCGGGCGGCTGGTGACGCCGGAGGTGCGGCGCTGGCTCGCCGAAGCGACGCGGGGCCTCTGAAGACACCGCCCGAATTCGACCGTACCCAAAGGAGTTCCGACCCGCGACAGGGCGCCGCCGATCGGAGGCGGAACTGGAGCGGCGGCGCTGGCTTGTCGAGCGCCCGTCTGGAGAACCGCTTTGTTTGCGTCCGACACGATCGCGAAGCTGCCGTCCGTTTCGGTGGCGCCTAGCGTCTCCGCTGTCGTGGCCATACCGGTCTGCAACGAGCAGGGTCACATCGAAGCGTGTCTGGCTTCGCTGGACCAACAGTTCGGCCTACAGACCAGCAGCCTCGGCGTTCTTTTGTTCTTGAACAATTGCACCGACGACACCGCCGGCTTCATCGCGGCTGCCGCACCGACGCTGTCCTATGCGCTCAGGGTCGCTGTCTGCGACGATCCGGCGGCGTCGGCTGGTTGGGCGCGGCGTCTGGCGATGGACGCCGCAGCCGATTGGCTGGACGAAACCGGCTGCGACGGCGTTCTGTTGACCACGGACGCCGACAGCCGCGTTCCACCGGACTGGGTCGCCCGCAACCTCGCGAACATCGCCGCGGGGGCGGATGCGGTGGCCGGTCGTCTCGCGCTGGACCCGGTCGACTCGGCTTTGTTGCCCGCGGCACTTCATGCGCGCGGGGCGCTCGAAGGCGAATACGAGGCGCTCCTTGCCGAGATTGCGGCGCGGATCGATCCGGCGCCGGGCAACGCTTGGCCGACACACTGGTGCCGCTCCGGCGCGAGCCTCGCCACGCGGTTGAGCACGTACCGCGAGATCGGCGGCATGCCCGATATCCCCTGCGGAGAAGACCGTGCCTTCGTCGAGGCGGTGCTCGCCCACGACCGGGTCGTGCGGCACGATCCCGAACTCGTGGTGGTGACATCCGGCCGTCTCTTGGGCCGCGCCACGGGCGGCGTCGCCGACACGATCCGCCTGCGCTGCGATGCGCCGGACAGCTTCTGCGACGATCGACTCGAGCGGCTCGAGCGCGTGGTCGGCCGCGCGCTGCTCCGCCGTCGCTTGCGCCGCCTGCACGCCGCCGGGCGACGGACCGCCGTCCGGCGATGGATCCGCGCTCTTTCGGTCGATGCCAAAAGTGCCCTGCGCATCGCGGGCCTTCCGGCTTTCGGCGCGATCTACGCTGCACTCGAGACGGCGAGCCCGCGTTTGACCTATCGGCCGCTGCGGCCCGCCGGATTGCCCAACCAGATCGGGCGTGCCCGGCTGCTCGTCGCCGCCCTGCGGTCGAGAGCCGCGCGCGTCGAACCGACGATCGCGGACATGCGACTGCCAGGTGTCGTCACTCCGGGTAGGACTGCGGTGGGAGCATTCGACTGAGCAGGTCATCCCGCCGCACGAAGAGGTGCCACGCCGTGCCTGCGAGATGCAGCAGGATCAGCGCGTAGACGGCGAACTGCGTGTAGACGTGCGTCACCGCCGCGACGAAGCCTTGCGCCTTGGTGACCGGCAGCTTCGGCAGGTCGAACAGGCCCAGGATGCTGATCGGCGGCGTGTCTCCGGCCATCATGACGTAGCCCGAGATCGGCATGACGACGAGCACGGCGTAGAGCGCCCAGTGGTTCGCCTGCGCCAGCGCGGCCTCGACGGCGCCCGCGCGACCGGGCAGCGGCGGCGCCGGGTGAAACGATCGGTAGACGATGCGTGCGGCCACGATCGCGAGGATCGCGAGGCCGACGGTGAAGTGAGCCGAGGCATAGTTCGCCGGCGTGCCCGGGAACGGCGCGACATAGGCGTCGGGGTGGTCTGGCTTGGTCTTGAAGCCGCCGTAGATCCAGCCGAGCGGGATGACGGTGAAGACCAGCAGCGCGGTTCCCCAATGGAACCAGCGCGATCCTACGCTGTAGCGACGGTTGCTCTCGCCCATGTCCAGTCCTTCAGGTCGATGATCGGCCTTCGCGCCGGCGCAGGATGTCGAGCCGATAATCCCTCTCGCGACGGCCCTCGACGTGATCCGCGGCACAGGCTTCGATGAAAACGCTAGCCGCTTCGTCGCCGGACAAGGGATAGTGCGTTTCGCCGAGCCAGTGCACCAGCAGGATGTCGCAGCCGGGCGCAGCCGCCTCGTCGACCCGGGCCGCAAGCTGCCGGACGTCGTCCCGATCGAGATAGTAGACCACCTCCGAGAGCAGGATGAGGTCGAACCGACCCTCCGGCCACTCGGCCGGCACGCGACGCCGCTCGAAGCGCACGTGGTTCTGGTCGGCGCAACGTTCGCGGGCCTGTTCCAAGGCTGCCTCCGCGACGTCGAGCGAGAGCAGCGCGTCGCAGCGGCCGGCGAGTTGTCGCGTGAGCACGCCGATCGAGCAGCCGACCTCGAGCGCCGAGGCGTAGCGGGCGCGCGGCAGGGCCGCGAGGGTGGCGGCGTACTTTTCGCGTTCGTAGTCGCTCTGCGCGAACCGCCACGGGTCGGGATCGCGGGCGTACATCTCATCGAAATAGGTCGGCGGGATCGAGCGCTCGAACCGGCTCATGGCACGGTCTCCAACAGGATCTCGTGGGGCTTGGCGAAATGCGCGATCATCTCCGGCGTGAGCCGGAAACCGTTGGGGCTGTCGTCGACGAGATCGGTGGTCTGCGAGCGGTGGGCACGGACGGCGGCGAGCTTGGCCGGCAGATGGCGCGACACGTCGAGGCGCATGCCGCGCGGCGCCGGTCCGACATCGCGATCCGCCGGCAGGGTCCAGCCCCAGATCGGGTAGGCGAGCACCCGGGCGCGGCCGAGGTCGGCGCGCGTCGCCTCGACGATGTCGGCGGCGGCGAGGTGGTCGCAATGGGGATCGTGCCGCCAGGTCACGCAGATCGCGCCCGCTTCGACCTCGCGGGCGGCGGCCGCTATGGCGGCGCCCGCCGCCTCGGCGTCGGGGCCGGCGCTTGGCACGAAGCGGTCCGGAAGGCCGATGAAGCGGATCGCGTCGGCCGGCAGTCCCAGCTCGGCGGCGGCGGCCCGCGTCTCCTCCTCGCGCAATGCACGAAGTTTCGACGGCGGATAGCGGCGCGACCCCGGATGCGAGCCGACACCGTCGCTGACGACGACGAGGCGCGTCGCCATACCCTGCGCGCAGGCTTCGGCGATCAGCCCGCCGCAGCCAAGGCTCTCGTCGTCCGGGTGCGGCGCCACCACCACCAGGCCACCGCCGAGCAGGATGTCGGGCAGGGTCGCCACCGGCAAAGCCTCGGCCGCGGCGAAGAAGGCGCCGGCCTTCACCCGCCCTGCCCGAGCTGGAACGCCGCCGCTGAGAGCAACGAGGCGTCCAGCGCCGGCTGGCGTAGGTAGGTCTGCAGATCGCGCACCACCCGCTCGAGCCGGTTGGGCCGGGTGAACGCCTTGAGGCCGATCGCCTTCTCGGCGCAGGCGATCACCTCCAGCGCCGCCGCCTCGAAGGCGTTGCGGGCGAGATCGACATAAGCGTCCACCGCCTCGGCGTCCTCGATCGGCGCTTCCGCCAGGGCGCCGGCACGGGCGACCCACAGGCGCGCGGTCTCCGCCGCGATCGCCGCCGCGCCGAAGCGCGCCAGCTGCACCGGATTGTCGCGATGCGGGCTCCGCCGCAGCTGCGCCTTGTAGAGGTCGAGCACCGCCTCGACGCCTCCGAGCTGCACCGCCAGCACGCGCCAGGCGCCGCCGCGGAAGTAGGGCGAGCGGAGATAGTCGCCGGGCTGGCCGAGGATGTCCTCGGGCGCAACGACGATCCCGGTGAAATCGACCGTGCCGGTGGCGCTGCCGCGCATGCCGCGCACCGTCCAGCCGGAGACGTCCGTGCGCTCCGGCTCTGGCACGTGCGGGAGCAGCATCACCGACGCGCCGTCTTGCTCGGCGGCGACGAGCGGGCGATGGATGTAGCCGCAGCCGGAACACAGGATCTTGCCGCCGGCGAGCACCAGCCGTCGGCCCTCGCGCACCAGCCGCAGCGGCTCGCCCGCCATCCACACGCCCCCGATGCGCCCCGCTGCCGCTTCGTCCCGCAGCAGCCGCAGATTGGCCGGCGAGCCGTAGCGGATCGCCAGCGCCACCGCGTTGACGTGGCCCTCGTAGAGCCGGCCCAGCGCGAGGTCGCCGCGGCCGACGGCGACGAGCACTGCCATGAGGTCCGTCGGGCTTCCGACCGCGAGACCGTCGCCGCCGAGCGCAGGGGGGAACGGGGCGAGCAGGAGACCGGCCCCGCAAAGGGCGCGCACGCCTTCGCTGGGGAAGGCTCCGTCCGAGTCGGGGGTGTCAGCCACGGTGGCCGCGCGGCATGCACGCGCGACGCGCGATGTCGAAGCGGCAGCGTCGCCTGCCACCCCGCATGGCTCGGGGTCGGCGACCGCAAGCGGCTGTGACGTCAAAAGGGCGAGGGTCATATCGGTGCAACGGCGCCGGCCCGGCTTCGCTCCATTGGCGATGCTGCGGCGGTTTCTGCCTCGGAGCGGGGATGGAGATTGGCGCCGGCTTGACCCCGACGGTGGGATGGTGTCCCACGGCGCGATGACCGCAGGCACCCTCTTGGAGACGCCCGCCGGGACACGGCTTGCGGGGCGGCCGGTGGCTCGGATGAACGGCGTCGGCAACCGCATCACCGTGCTCGACCTGCGCGGCAGCGCCTTTGTGCCGACGGCGGAGGAAGCACGCACGCTCGCCGCCGATCCGCACCTCGCCTTCGACCAGCTGATGGTGCTCCACGAGCCGCGCGAGCCCGGCACAGACGCCTTCGTCTCCATCTTCAACACCGACGGTTCGCTGGCCGGCGCCTGCGGCAACGGCGCACGCTGCGTGGCCTGGTATCTCGCGCGCGAAGGCGGCGACGTCTTCACTCTGGCGACGTTCGCCGGGCGCGTCGCCTGCCGAATGGCCGGACCCCAGCGCATCGCCGTCGACATGGGCCGGCCGCGCTTCACGGCGGCCGAAATCCCGACCACAGCCGCCGACCCACGCGCGGTCCGCCTCGGCCTCGACGCCGACATGCGCTTCGGCCCTGCCTTGGCGCTCAGCATGGGCAACCCGCACGCCGTGTTCTTCGTGACGGAAGACGTGGCCGGCCTCGACCTCGCCGCGCTCGGTGCGCCGGTCGAGCACGCTCCGGCCTTCCCCGAGCGGGTCAACGTCTCCTTCGCGCAGGTTCTCGGCGGCGACACCATCAAGCTGCGCGTGTGGGAGCGGGGCGCCGGCGCGACGCTGGCCTGCGGCACCGGTGCCTGCGCAACCCTGGTCGCCGCTGCGGTCACCGAGCGCACCGGACGCGGCGCCGTCGTGTCTCTGCCGGGCGGTGCGCTGGAGATCGCGTGGGACGCGGACGATCGCGTGATCATGACCGGCGACGTCGAGCTGGAGCGCGAGGGCGTTCTCGGCGCGCATCTCGGACTGGAGGCGGCGTGAGCCTCGCCGCCGCAGAAGCACGCGGCATCGTCGTGCAGAGCTTCGGCTGCCGCCTCAATCTCGTCGAGGGGGAGGCCCTACGCCGCGCCGCGTTCGCCGCCGGGCGCCGCGACCTCGTCGTGGTGAACAGCTGCGGCGTCACCGGCGAGGCGGCGCGCCAGGCCAGGCAGGCCGTACGCCGCGCCCGCCGCGAGCACCCCGGCCGCACGGTCGCCGTCACCGGCTGCGCCGCCGCCATGGAGCCGGCGGCCTTCGCCGCCATGCCGGAGGTCGACCTCGTGGTCGCCAACGACGTCAAGACGGCGCCGGGCACATGGCGGCACGAGGCGCCAGCGGCGGTCGGCAGCCCGCTCGAGGAGGGCACCGAGAACCACACCCGCGCCTTCCTGGCGATCCAGAACGGCTGCGACCATTCCTGCACCTTCTGCGCGATCCCGTTGGGACGCGGCGCCTCGCGTTCGGCGCCGCTCGCCGACGTCGTCGCCTCGACCCGCCGTCTACGGCAGCAAGGCTTCCGCGAGATCGTGCTGACCGGCGTCGACCTGACGTCCTGGGGTGCCGACCTGCCCGACGCGCCGAAGCTAGGCCGACTCGTGCGCGCGATCCTCGCCGGCGTACCGGAGCTCGAGCGGCTTCGGCTCTCCTCCGTCGATTGCATCGAGATCGACCCGGAACTCCTCGCCTGCTTCGCCGAGGAGCAGCGGCTCATGCCGTACCTGCACCTCTCCCTGCAGAGCGGCGACGACATGATCCTGAAGCGCATGAAGCGTCGGCACTCCCGCGCCGCCGCGGTCGCGCTCTGCGCCGAGTTGCGGCGGCTTCGCTCCGACATGAGCTTCGGCGCCGACCTCATCGCCGGATTCCCGACGGAGGACGAAGCCATGGCGCAGCGCACCGGCGCCCTGGTCGAGGACTGCGGCCTGGCCTTCCTCCACGTGTTCCCGTTCTCTCCCCGTCCCGGCACGCCGGCGGCGCGCATGCCGCTGGTGGCGCCGGGATTGGCGAGAGAGCGCGCGGCACGGCTGCGAGAGCTGGGCGATCAGGCGCTGCGCCGCCACCTGCGCGCCCAGGTCGGGCGCAGGATCGAGGTGCTGGCCGAGCGCGGCGGCAACGGCCGAGCGCCCGACTTCACGCCCGTGGCGACCGGCGGTATCGCGCCGGGCACGCTCGCCTCCTTCGTCATCGCCGGCCACGACGGCCGCAAGCTCCACGGTGCCCATGTTCCTTGATCCGCGCCCCTGCCGCTGGCCTCGATCGTCCGTCGTTCCGGGGCGAGCCGAAGGCGAGAGCCCGGAACTTACGACAACGTGTCCGCCGATCAGGCTGCCGCGTCTCCGCTCATCCGGCATCCACGTCATGGGTTTCGGGCTCGCCTGCGGCGCCCCGGAAAGACGGACATCGTGTCGTGCCCACTGATCGCCGCCGCATCGGCCGCGCGCTGCTCTCCGTCTCCGACAAGACCGGCATCGTCGCTTTCGCCCGTGCCCTTGCCGACGCGGGCGTGGCGCTGGTCTCCACCGGGGGCACCCACCGCGCGCTGACCGAGGCCGGCCTGGCGGTCACCGAAGTCGCCGACCTCACCGGCTTTCCCGAAATGATGGACGGGCGGGTCAAGACGCTGCACCCCAAGGTGCACGGCGGCCTGCTCGCCATCCGCGAGAACCCGGAGCACGAGGCGGCGATGCTGGCGCACTCGATCCCGGCGATCGATCTGCTGGTGGCGAACCTCTACCCGTTCGAGGCGGCCGTCGCCTCGGGGGCCGACGACGCGACGACGATCGAGAACATCGACGTCGGCGGCCCGGCGATGATCCGAGGCGCCGCCAAGAACCACGGCGACGTCGCCGTGGTGGTCGACCCCGACGACTACCCCGCGATCCTCGAGGCGCTGGCTCACGGCGGCACCGACCTGCACACGCGACGGCGCCTCGCCCAGAAGGCCTTCGCCCGCACCGCCGTCTACGACGCCGCGATCTCGAACTGGATGGCCGAGGCGTTCGGCGAACCCGCGCCCAAGTGGCGGGCCTTCGGCGGCACGCTGCTGCAGCCGTTGCGCTACGGCGAGAACCCGCACCAGAAAGGGGCCTTCTACGCCAGCGGCGACGGTCGCGCCGGCGTCGCCGCGGCGCGTCAGGTGCAGGGCAAGCCGCTCTCCTACAACAACGTCAACGACGCCGACGGCGCCATCGAGCTGGTGGCCGAGTTCCGAGAGCGGCCGGCCGTGGCGATCATCAAGCACGCCAACCCCTGCGGCGTGGCGCAGGGCGCGAGCCTCCTCGAGGCCTATGCCTTGGCGCTGCGCTGCGATCCGGTCTCGGCCTTCGGCGGGATCGTGGCGATGAACCGGCGGCTCGACGCGGCAGCGGCCAGAGCCATCGTGGAGGTCTTCACCGAGGTCATCATCGCGCCCGAGGCCGACGACGACGCGATCGCGATCGTGGCGGCGAAGAAGAACCTGCGGCTGCTGCTCACCGGCGGCCTGCCCGATCCGCGCGGCGCCGGCAGGCTCTTCAAGCCGGTCGCCGGCGGTTTCCTGGTGCAGGACCGCGATCATGCCGTGATCGCCGACATGGATCTGAATGTCGTGACCAAGCGGGCGCCCAGCGAGGCCGAGCTGGCCGACCTGCGCTTCGCCTTCTCGGTGGCCAAGCACGTCAAGTCCAACGCCATCGTCTACGCGCGAGGTGGCGCCACCGTGGGGATCGGCGCCGGGCAGATGAGCCGGGTCGACTCCTCCCGCATGGCGGCTTGGAAGGCGCGCGAGGCTTCCATAGTCGCCGGCGAGACGGAGAGCTTCGCCAAGGGATCGGTGGTGGCGTCCGACGCCTTCTTCCCCTTCGCCGACGGCCTGCTTGCCGCCGCCGAGGCCGGCGCCACGGCGGTGATCCAGCCCGGCGGCTCGATGCGCGACGACCTCGTCGTCAAGGCCGCCGACGAGGCCGGCTTGGCGATGGTGCTGACCGGGGTGAGGCATTTTCGCCACTAGCGGATCGAAAGCCGCGTAATCAGTTAACCACTGCAGGGTTTTCCCGGCACTGGCGCACGCCAGTCATTTTTCGTTCGGTTTCGCCTGCCTAAAGTCTCTTCACGGACGCAGACGACCCCCCATCCAAGCGTCCGGGAGATAAAGACAATGCTCGTCAGCGAGAAAGACGCCATCGAAGGCGCCCGCGTCCTCTACAACATCGGCAAGATCCGCGCGGCCACCGGTTGGCACGCCGTCGGCCGCACACCCGTTTCCGACAATTGGCGCGAGCGCGTCCTGCAGGACCTCATCCGCCGCGCCGAGGACGTCGATGCCGACGCCATCATCGGGGTCGACTACAAGGTCGAGCCCGTCGAGGGCCTCGACGACAGCGGCATCGAGCTCGAGCGCATCTGCGCCACCGGCATCGCCGTGCGCCTCGCGCAGGCGGCGTAAGCTTTTTCGTCCAGAACCGACTTGCAGCCGAGGCCTCGTGCCTCGGCTTTTTCTTGCGTCGAACCCCGGTCGGAGGCGCCTCTTCCCCGCTTCGCGGAGGAGGAGGTGCCGGCAGTTCCACCGTCCCGGGATGCGCGCTCGCTGTCGAGGTCGCGATCCTTCGTCACTTTAGGGGCGAGGATCGCGCAGCGCGAACGCGTGCGGCAGCAGCTCCCCCAGCCGATGCGTCGCCTTCACGCCGTCCGGCGCGGCGGCGTGGACAGGGACATCGGGCGTGCCGAACTCGGCGAGGTGCTGGCGGCAGGCACCGCAGGGGGTGAGCGGCGGGTCGATCTCGCCCAGAACCAGGACCTCGACGATGCGGCGCTCGCCGGCGGCGACCATCGCGGCGACCGCGCCCGCCTCGGCGCAGGTGCCGACGGGATAGGACGCGTTCTCGACGTTGCAGCCGGCGAAGATTCGGCCGGACGCGGTGCGCAGCGCCGCGCCGACGGCGAAGCGCGAGTAAGGCGCGTGGGCGTTGGCTCGGGCTGCCGCCGCCGCGGCGAGAAGGTCCGCGCTCACCGGATCGGGCGCCAGCGCTGGTCAAGCCGGGGCGGATTGCCTAGAAGGGCCGCCTCTCGCGCCGCCCCGACGGCGCCCTCGCCGCGGACATCCATGAAGTTCTCGCTCAGCTGGCTGAAGGATCACCTGGACACCCAGGCGGACCTCGAGACGGTCGCCGACACCCTGACGCGGATCGGCCTCGAGGTCGAGCGCATCCACGATCCCGCCGCGGCCCTCGCCGGCTTCGTGATCGCCTCCGTGATCGAGGCCGGGCCGCATCCCAACGCCGACCGCCTGAGAGTGTGCACCGTCGATGCCGGCGGTGCGCCGGTTCAGGTGGTGTGCGGCGCGCCGAACGCCCGCACGGGCATGAAGGGGGTGTTCTCGCCCGTCGGCACCTGGATCCCGGGCAAGAAGATGACGCTGGGCGCCGGCAACATTCGCGGGATCGACTCCTTCGGCATGCTGTGCTCGGCGGCCGAACTGGAACTCGGCGACGACCACGACGGCATCCTCGACCTTCCTGCGGATGCCCCGGTGGGCGTGCCCTACGCCGCCTGGGCCGGGCTCGACGATCCCGTGCTCGACATCAACCTGACGCCGAACCGGCCCGACGCGATGGGCGTCGCCGGCATCGCCCGCGACCTCGCCGCCGCCGGCCTCGGCACGGTCAAGCCGTCACCGACGGCACCGGTTTCGGCCGACACGCCCTGCCCCGCCGCGGTCTGCCTCGACCTGCCCGGCGAGGATGCCGCATTGGCGCCCGCCTTCGCCCTGCGGCAGGTCTCCGGCGCCCGCAACGGCGACAGCCCCACGTGGCTCCAGGCGCGACTGCGCGCGATCGGCCTGCGCCCGATCAACGCCCTCGTCGACGTCACCAACTTCATGACCTTCGACCAGGCCCGACCGCTCCACGTCTTCGACGCGGCCAAGGTGAAGGGCGGACTCGTCGTACGCCGTGCCCGCACGGGCGAGAGCCTCGAAGCTCTGGACGGCAAGACCTACGCGCTCGACGAGACGATGGTGGTCATCGCCGACGACAGCGGGCCAATCTCGATCGCCGGCATCATGGGCGGCATGGCCACCGGCTGCGACGCCGGCACCGCCGACGTGCTGATCGAGTCGGCGCTGTGGCACCCCTCGAACATCGCCGCGACCGGCCGCAAGCTCGGCATCAATTCGGACGCGCGCTACCGCTTCGAGCGCGGCATCGACCCCGCGGGCACCCTGCCCGGCCTGGACCGTGCCACGGCCATGGTGCTCGCCCATTGCGGCGGCACGGCCTCCGCCGTAACGCTGGCCGGCGCCGTGCCCGAACCCGACGTCCGCATCGCCTTCCCCGAGAGCGAGGTGGCGCGACTCACGGGCCTGACGCTGGAGCCGGCGGAGATCGCCAAGATCCTCGAAGCGCTCGGCTTCGAACTGGCCCGGGACGCGGGCGACGCCACCACGCTGTTCGTGCGCGTGCCCTCGTTCCGCCCGGACGTCGCCGGCACCGCCGACCTCGTCGAGGAGGTGGTGCGCATCGCCGGCGTCGACCGCGTCGAGCCGAAGCCCCTGCCGCCCCTCGGCGACGGCGTCGCCCACGCCATCCTGACGCCGCTGCAGCGGCGCACGCGGCAGGCCAAGCGCGCATTGGCCGCCTCCGGCCTGGTCGAGGCGGTGACCTGGTCTTTCGTGTCGCGCAAGGAGGCGGATCTCTTCGGCGAGGGACGCCCGGCGTTGCCGCTCGCCAACCCGATCGCCGCCGACCTCTCCGACATGCGCCCGAGCCTGCTGCCGGGCCTCGTCGCCGCCGCCGGCCGCAACGCCGCTCGTGGGCATGGCGATGTCGCGCTGTTCGAGGTGGGACAGGTGTTCATCGGGCTGGGCGAGCGCGACCAGCGCGTCGCCGCCGCCGCGATCCGCACCGGCACGGCCGGACGCGACGGCCCGGGACGGCACTGGGCCGGCGCCGCACCAGCCGCCGACGTCTTCGACGCCAAGGCCGATGCGCTCGGCCTGCTCGCCGCCCTCGGCGTGCCGACCGGCGGCCTCCAGGTCGTCGCCGGCGCCACGGCGGCGTTCCATCCAGGCCGCTCGATGACACTGCGTTTCGGCCCCAAGAATGTGATCGCCCATGTCGGCGAATTGCATCCGCGCGTGCTCGCCGCGATGGACGTCGCCGGGCCGTTCGTCGGCTTCGAGATGATCCTCGACGACATACCGGCGCCGAAATCCAAGCCCACCAAGGCCAAGGCGAAGCTCGACCTGCCGGACTTCATGCCGCTCACCCGCGACTTCGCCTTCATCGTGGATGCGGGCGTCGAGGCGGCCGAGATCGTCAAGGCGGCGCAGGGTGCCGACAAGACGATTGTCGCCAAGGTCGCCGTGTTCGACCTCTATGCAGGTCCAGGCGTGCCGGAAGGCAAGAAGTCGGTGGCGATAGCCGCCACGCTTCAGCCGCGCGAGAAGACGCCGACGGACGCCGAGATCGAGAGCGTCGCGGCGAAGATCGTCGCCGATGTCGGCCGCAGGACCGGCGCCGTGCTGAGAGGATGATGATGACCCACTTGCCCTTGCGCCTGATCGGCGCCGTCCTCATCGGCCTCGCCTCCGTCGCCACGGCGGAGGCGCAGGCCACGATCGGCGATTGCGAGAAGATCTCGGCGGCCGACGCCTACAACCAGTGCCTCGCCAAGTTCGGGCCTCCGTCGAAGGCGGGCAACCTCGAGCCGGAGCGGCCCGGCGACGTGAAGGGCAGCAGCGAGGAGGCGGCCGCAGGCGCCGGACGGCCGAAAGGCGGCGGCAAGGCCGTGGCGCGGCGCGGCCGGCACGGGCGCGGCGGCCACGCCACCCGCCACGGCGGCGGAGGCCGCAAACGGGCGACCTTCACGATCCGCAGGCACAGGTAGAACGCTCCTCGGATGAGCGCTTCGAAGGAGGGGAAACCGCTTCGGCGCGCCGGAAAGATGAGCCTGCCGCGTCAGATCGTCGGCAACAGCTGACGCGGCTCTGCCGGCTCCCGGATCACCGTCGCACCGAGCCGCGCCTTCAGGTGGTCGGCCACCCGCAGCGCGTTGGCGACGATCGTCAGCGTCGGGTTCACGGCGCCGACCGAGGGGAAGAACCCCGCGTCGGTGACGTAGAGGTTGTCGACCTCGTGCGCCTTGCAGTTCACGTCGAGCACCGAAGCGCGAGGGTCGGTGCCGAAGCGCAACGTGCCGGCCTGGTGCGACACGCCCTCGATCGGGATGTCCTTGTGGACGAACAGCATGCGCGGCGCGAGCGGGCGCAGTGCGGCCTTCGTCGCGGCGCGCAGCTGGCGGTGCGCCTCGAAATTGTTGGGGGTCAGCGCCAGCGTCACCTTGCCGTCGCGGTCCAGCGTGACCCGGTTCTCGGCGTCCGGCAGGTCCTCGCTGGAGAGCCAGAAGTCGAGCGCGTGATGCGCCACCGCCTCGAACGGCATGTTCGAGAGGAACTCGAGCCATGAGGGCAGCACCTCGCCGCGCAGGTGCGTGCCGTGGACCTTGCCGCACATCTGCACGAAGCCCATCGGATGCGGGAAGTCCGCGTTGCCGAAGTAGAAGTCGGCGAGGCCGAGCGTCTTCTGGAAAACGGTCTCGTTGCGCTCGCGGGTCAGCGCGATCAGCACGGAATTGTTGTGGCGCATGTAATTGCGCCCGACGTGACCGGAGCCGTTGGCGAGGCCGTCGGGATGCGCGCCGCCGGCGGAGCGCAGCATCAGCAGGGCCGAGTTGATCGCCCCGCAGGCGACCACGACGATGTCGGCGCTGTAGCGCTCGTCGGCGCCGTCGCGGACGACGTGGACGGCGGTGACGGTGCGGCCCGAGGCGTCGGTCTCGAGCTTCGACACGTAGGCGCCAGTCAGCAGTTCGACGTTGCCGTCGAAACGGACCATCGGGTCGATCGAGACGATCTGCGAATCCGCCTTGCCGTTGGTGAGGCAGGGAAAGCCGTCGAAGGCGGCGCAGCGGATGCAAGGGCTGTGCGGCTCGGCATCGCCGGTGCCCGGCTTCTGGTCGAGCAGGATGCCGAGCGGCAGGTGGAACGGCTTCAGGCCCTGCTTGGCGAGTCCATCATGGAGCGCGGCGAGGCGCGGCTCGTGCTCCACCCGCGGATAGGGGAAGGGCGCCTCCGCGTTGGGCTCGCTCGGGTCCTCGCCGCGCTGGCCGTGGACGTGATAGAGGCGCTCGGCCTCGAGGAAGTAGGAATCGAGGTCGCCGTAGTCGATCGGCCAGGCCGGCGAGATGCCGCCATCGTGGTGACGCACGACGCCGAAATCCTCGCGGCGCGGGCGCACGAGGGCCGCGCCGTACACCTTGGAATTGCCGCCGACGACGTAATGCACCATAGGCGAAAACGGCTTGCCGTCGGCGCCGTACCAGGTCTCCTTGGCCTTGTAGCGGCCCTGGTTGAAGACGGCGGCGGTGTCCCAGTTCTGCTGCTCGCGCTTCAGGTAGCCGCCGCGCTCGAGAATGAGGATGCGCTTGCCGGTCGGTGCCAGCCGTTGCGCCACCGTGGCCCCTCCGGGGCCGCTGCCGATGACGATGACGTCGTAATGATCTTGGTGCATGGGTCCGCCCGTGCTGTCGCCCGCTGGACGGCAACCATCCGAAAATGAACGCCGCCGTGAGCTTTCCGCAGCGTCGCGCGTTGCGGAGGTCGGTCGGCTCGATCGACGATCTATCACCGCGCCGGGAAGGCCACGCCCTTGTCTATTGTCGCACCCTTGATCCTGCGGATCTTCCTGGTCATCCTGTTTCCGTTCTCGACGCTCGACAAGCTGCTCAACTGGAAGAACGCGCTCAAGCAGGCCACGGACGGCCCGTTGCCCGGCGGCGCGATGCTCCTGATCGCCGCGATCTTCGTCGAGACCGGGTGCTCGCTGCTCATCATCATCGGCGTTCTCGACCGCGCGGCGGCGGCGCTGCTCGCCTTCTACTGCATCGTGACCGCGCTGCTCTACCATCGGTTCTGGGCCTACGGCGATTTCTTCTCGAAGAACGAGGAGAGCAAAGGTCGGAGCCACTTTTGGGAGTTCCTGAAAAACTTCGGCCTCGTCGGCGGACTCGGGCTGATCATCCTGGGCGCCCCCTTGGCGTCTGTGGAATACGCGACCACTCATCCGCTGTCGTCGACTCCGGCCTATTCCGCACCGGCGCCGGCTTACGCCAAGTAGCCGCGCCGCCTTCAGGATCAGAGATGCCCCTCCACACCACACCGTCGATCACCCGCGTGGCGCGCCTCGCCCTGGTCGTGTCCGATCTTCACGAGAGCGAGCGCTTCTTCGTCGAGGCCTTCGACTTCGTCGCTCGCGGTCGCGGCGAGGCCGACGCCGCCTTCGCCGACCTCATCGGCGTGCCCGAGGCCGGCGCGCGGCACGTGACCCTCGCACTCGGCGAGCAGGAGGTCGTGCTGTTGCAGTTCGATCCGCCGGGATCACCTTACCCGCCCGGCAGCACCAGCTCCGACCTCTGGTTCCAGCACTTCGCCATCATCGTCTCGGACATGGCCAAGGCCTACGCACAACTCGAGGCGGCGGGGCGCTTCGTGCCCATCTCGCAGGACGGCCCGGTGACGCTGCCGGGTGGCATCGAGGCCTTCAAGTTCCGCGACCTCGACGGCCACCCGCTCGAACTGCTGGCCTTCCCGAAGGACGGCGGTCCCGAGCACTGGCAGGCGCGGGGCGGCGGCGAGCTGTTCCTCGGCATCGACCATTCCGCGATCTCGGTCGCCGATACGGCGGTCAGCACGCGCTTCTTCGAGGGCTGCTTCGGGCTGAAGCAGAGCGAGCAGCAGGAGAACAAGGGGCCGGAACAGTCGCGCATGGACGATGTGCCCGAGGCCCGCGTGACGGTCACGGGGCTGGCACCTGGTGTCGCACCGCCGCACGTCGAGATGCTCGGCTACCTTGTCGGCGAGCGCCGCCCGATCGCCGGCGAAACTCGCTCGAACGACATCGCCGCCACGCATTTCGTGCTGGAAACGGAGGATATCGAGCCGATCGTCGAGGCGCTGACCGCGGCAAGCGTACGTTTCGTCTCGCCAGGCATCGTCACCTTCGGCGACGGCACACGCGCGATCGCCGTGCTCGACCCCGACGGGCATCGCTTCGTGATCGAAGAGCATCGGCCGAACGCCTAGACCCAGGCGCTTGCCTCGATCCCGAGGTTGTTGGCATGGAAGAAGCAGAAGAACCGTCAGCCAAACCTTCGGAGCGCGGAAATGCCGGCTTTCGATCCCGTCGTGCTTGCACGCGCGCAGTTCGCCTTCACGATGTCGTTTCACATCGTGTTTCCGGCCTTCTCGATCGGTCTCGCCAGCTTCCTCGCGGTGCTCGAAGGCTTGTGGCTGTGGACCAAGCGCGACGTCTACCTCAACCTTTTCAAGTACTGGCTGAAGATCTTCGCCGTCGCCTTCGGCATGGGCGTCGTGTCGGGCGTCGTCATGTCCTACCAATTCGGCACGAACTGGTCGGTCTACGCCGACAAGACCGGGCCGGTGCTCGGACCGATGATGGCCTACGAGGTCCTGTCGGCCTTCTTCCTCGAAGCCGGCTTCCTCGGCGTGATGCTGTTTGGCATGCAACGCGTCGGCAAGGGCCTGCACTTCGCCGCCACCTGCCTCGTCGCGATCGGCACGCTGTTCTCGGCCACCTGGATCCTGGCGGTGAACTCGTGGATGCAGACGCCGGCCGGCTACGCCATCAACCCCGAAGGGCAGTTCGTGCCGGTCGACTGGCTGAAGATCATCTTCAACCCGTCGTTCCCGTTCCGCTTCGTGCACATGGTCATCGCCGCCTATCTGACCACAGCGCTGGTCGTCGGCGCGGTCGCGGCCTTCCACCTCCTGCGCGATCGTTCGACCGGCGAGGCACGGAAGATGTTCTCCATGGCGATGTGGATGGCGGCCATCGTCGCGCCGCTGCAGATCCTCGCCGGCGACGCCCACGGCCTCAACACGCTGGAGCACCAGCCGACCAAGATCATGGCCATGGAAGGCCATTACGAAAGCCACGAGGACGGCGCTCCGCTGATCCTGTTCGGGATCCCGAACCAGGCGGCAGGCCGCATGGACTATGCGATCCAGATCCCGAAGGTTTCCTCGCTGGTGCTGAAGCATGACCTCAACGCACCGATGAAGGGCCTGGACACGGTACCGCGCAAGGATTGGCCGCCCGTGCCGATCACCTTCTTCTCGTTCCGCATCATGGTCGGGCTCGCCTTCGCCATGCTCGGCCTCGGCCTGTTCAGCCTCTACGCGCGCTACAGGAAGCACCTGTTCGACTGGAAGTCGCTCCATCTCTACGCGCTCGCCATGGGGCCGTCCGGCTTCATCGCCGTGCTCGCCGGCTGGATCACCACGGAGACCGGGCGCCAGCCCTACACGGTCTCCGGCCTGCTGCGCACGGCGGACTCGGTGTCGCCGCTGGCCGCACCGGCCGTCGGCATGTCGCTGGTGGCGTTCGTCGTCGTCTATTTCCTCGTGTTCCTCGCCGGTGTCGTGATCCTGCTGCGCCTGATGAGCCAGCCGCCGCACAGCAACGAGACCGGGCCGCTGCAGGGCATCGTGACCCGCACCGCCGGGATCACACCCGGCCCGTCGATCGACGCGGACGCCGTCGTGGGGAGCAGCGCCTGAGATGGATTCGCACGCGGTCCTCACCCTTCTGTTCGCCTTCATCATCGCCTTCGCCATCCTCGCCTACGTGGCTATGGACGGGTTCGATCTCGGGCTGGCGATCCTCTTTCCGATGTTCCCGGCGCGGCACGATCGCGACGTGATGATGAACTCGGTGGCGCCCCTCTGGGACGGCAACGAGACCTGGCTCGTGATGGGCGGCGGCGCGATGTTCGCCGCCTTTCCGATGGCTTACGCGATCCTGATGCCTGCGCTCTACACGCCGCTGATCATCATGCTGCTGGGCCTGGTGTTCCGCGGCGTCGCCTTCGAGTTCCGCTTCCGCATCGATGCCGACGAGAACATCTGGGACCTCGCCTTCTTCGGGGGCTCGCTGGCGGCGGCCTTGGCACAGGGCATCGCGCTCGGGGCCGTGCTGCAGGGCGTCAAGGTGGTCGGGCGGGGCTACGCGGGCGGCTGGTTCGACTGGCTGACGCCGTTCACCCTTCTGACCGGCGTCGCGACGGTGGCCGCCTATTGCCTGCTCGGGGCGAGCTGGATCGTCATGAAGACGGAAGGCGACCTGCAGGACCGCGCCTTCACCATGACCAAGTACGCGCTCGGCGCGACGCTGTTCTTCATCGGCGCCATCAGCCTGGCGACGCCGTTCCTGCAGGGACATTATTTCGAGCGTTGGTTCACCTTTCCCAGCATCATCCTGACGGCTCCGGTTCCGCTCGCGGTCGCCGTCTTCACCGCCGGGCTTTGGGTCAGCATCAAGAAGCGGCACGACGTCTTCCCGTTCGTGCTGTCGCTGTGCCTCTTCGCCGTCACCTTCGGCGGCCTGGGCATCAGCATCTTCCCCTACATCGTGCCGGAAAGCGTGACGATCTGGCAGGCTGCCGCGCCGGAGAAGAGCCAGAACTTCATGCTGGTCGGGGTCGCCATCCTGATCCCGGTCATTTTGGCCTATACGGGCTACGCCTACTGGATATTCCGCGGCAAGGTCGACGCCCATGCCGGTTACCATACCTGAGAAGCCGCCGCGCCCGTCGCTGTGGCGGCGGCTGGCCTGGTTCGTCGTGCTCTACCTCGTCGGCGTCGGCGCGGTCGGCATCGTCGCCTACGGCCTGCGGCTGTGGATCAAGGCCTGAAATTTCGTAGATCGAAGGCGGCGACATCGCGCAGCAACCCGACGAAGGCCTCGGCGCCGTAGGCGGCGCAGGCGCGGCCGGCCTCCGCCGTCGCCTGCGTGGCATCGCCCATGGCGCCGGCCTCGTGGAGGTCCTGCGCCATCCAGCCGAACCCGGTCGGGCGCCCGGAGGGGCGCAGCCAGGCGTGCTCGCGCTCCATCGCCATGCTCCTCGGAACGAAATCGCGGATCGCCTCGCTGCGCACGAGGTCGGGCCGGAACGCCAGCATCAGCGCCGTCTCGATCGCGCCGCCATGGATGCCGTGGCGCCGCTCGGCCTCCGTGAACAGGCCATCGGGGGTGCCGAAGCGCTGCCACGCGGCGAGCACCACGAGCAGGCCGTGCCTCGCCCGCAGCTCGTGGGCGAGGATGTCGAGCACCGGCGAGTTGCCGCCGTGCGAGTTCACCACCACGAGCTTGCGGCAGCCGGCCTTCGCCACCTGCGCGACGAGGCCGCCCCAGGCGTCCAGCGCGGTGCGCGCGGACAGGCTCAGCGTGCCGGGAAAGTCGGTGTGCTCCACCGAGCAGCCGATCGCCTGCAACGGCAGGATCACGACAGGAGGCTCCGCCGGCAGCCGCTCCAGCACGGCGTCGAGGTAGCCCTCCATGATGAACGTGTCGGTGCCGAGCGGCAGGTGCGGGCCGTGCTGCTCGGTGGCCGCCACCGGGAGCACGGCGATGACCGACGCCATATCCGCCGCGGCGAGATCGGCGGTGGTCAGCTCGGACCAGAGGCGGGAGGGCAGCATGGCGCTCCATGGCACGACGCCGGGCCTTGCGCCAAACTCGGCACCCAAGGTCAGCGCCTGGTCTCCGCCAGCCGCCGCTTCACGATTCCGAGCGCCGCGGCAAAAGCCGCCTCGACATCGAGCGCGGTCGTGTCGAGCGTCACGGCATCGGCCGCGGGTTTGAGCGGCGCCGCGACGCGGCCGCTGTCGCGCTCGTCGCGGCGGCGGATGTCGGCGAGCACGGCCCCGGGGTCGACGGTTTC
>CAZZWW010000005.1:0-24179 GCA_964657815.1 Vulcanimicrobiota bacterium
GGTGTCCTGCTGGCGCTTCAGCGCCGCCGCGTGCTCCTGCGCCTCCTGCACGATGCGCGCCGTGCCGGTCAGCACGCCCGCGGAGCCGACATAGGCGTCGATCAGTCCGACGCCGGCGGCGGACATCTGGAACTCGCGCACCTGGTTGGAATGGCTCATGCCGCGGGACTTGATGACGTAGAGCGTGCGGCTGCGCTCGCCGTTGGCCTCGACGTCGAGCAGCTTGATCCAGGTGTCCATCAGCGACGACAGGCCGAGGTCGCCGGCGGCGTCGAAGGCGCCATCGGTGCGCAGGCTGGTGAGCACGGCGGTGATGCCGCGGCTCTTCAGCATGTCGACCATGCGCAGCAGCGTCGCCTGCAACTCGCTCGGCGGGCCGCGCAGCGCCGAGATCGGATCGATCACCACGATGGCGGGCTTGAAGCGGTCGACGTCGCGATGCATCCGCGCCAGGTGCATCTCCAGGCCGTAGAGGTTGGGACGCGCCGCCTCGAAGCGCAGCAGGCCGCTCTCGACGTGGCGTGCGAGGTCGAGCCCGACCGAGGACAGGTTGCGGCAGACCTGCTCGCCGCTCTCCTCGAAGACGAAGGCCATGCAGCGCTCGCCGCGCCGGCAGGCCGCCTCCAGAACGTGCGAGGTGATCGTGGTCTTGCCGGTGCCGGCGACGCCGGAGACGAGCACGCTCGACCCCTTGTAGAAGCCGCCCGGCCCGAACATCGCGTCGAGGCTTGCGATACCGGTCGGCACCACCTCCGAGGACACCTGGTGGCGCAGGTTGGTCGAGGTGACGGGCAGGACGCTGATGCCGTCCTCGTCGATGAGGAACGGATACTCGTTGGTGCCGTGCGCCGACCCCCGATATTTGACCACGCGCAGGCGGCGCGTGGTGATCTGGTCCTCGACGCGATTGTCGAGCAGGATCACGCAGTCGGAGACGTATTCCTCCAGGCCCTGGCGGGTCAGCGCGCCGTCGCCGCGCTCACCGGTGATGACGGTCGTGAGCCCGCGGTCCTTGAGCCAGCCGAACAGCCGCCGCAGCTCCGCGCGCAGCACGGCGGTGTCGCGCAGGCCGGCGAACAGCGTCTCGATCGTGTCGAGCACCACGCGCTTGGCGCCGATCGTGTCGATGGCGTAGCCGAGCCGGATGAACAGCCCCTCGAGGTCGTACTCGCCGCTCTCCTCGATCTCGCTGCGCTCGACGCGCACGTGGTCGATGGCGAGCTTGCCCTCGGCGACCAGCGTGTCGAGATGGTAGCCGAGCGAGGCGACGTTGGCGACGAGGTCCTCGGCGCGTTCCTCGAAGCTCATGAACACGCCCGGCTCGCCGTGGAGCGTTGCCCCGTTGACGAGGAAGGTCGCGGCAAACAGCGTCTTGCCGCAGCCGGCCGCGCCGCAGACCAGGGTCGGGCGCCCGACCGGCAGGCCGCCGTAGGTGACGTCGTCGAAGCCGGCAATGCCGGTCGGCGCCTTCCGGATGCCGGCGGAGGATACGGGTTCAGGTGGCAAGACGGGGCCCAGGGTTGGACGGACCTTCGCGGAGGCGGCCCGAGGGGAGCGGCGAAATCAGCCCTCGCGAACCTTTGGCCTTCATGGCGAGCAGACGCAACCGCGGCGTGGGAGAGCGGCGCCGACCGGGCCGATGTCGGCCATACCCCGTGTGAGGCCTAGCCGGCGTCACGTCATTGCGAGCGGCCGCCGCTCAATCCGCGCTGGGCAGCCGGCGGATGGTGAACTCGATCTGCCCGTCGCTCAGCTCGCGCCAGAACTCGATCTCGGTCATGTAAGCGGCCTTGGGGAAGGCGTCGAACCATTCATGAGCCTTGGCGCGGGCCTCCTGGCGCGGCAGCGTGTAGGTTTCGCGCCGCCACAAGCCGGTCGGCTGGGGCTTGCCGCGGCTCTTCTCGCCGAGACGACGCGCCAGCCCGGCGGGCGTCTTGCGCTCTTCCATCATGCCCGTGAACTCCCGCGGCCGATTGGGCCGGTACGCCTGCACGCGGAGACTCGCCCGCGGCAGGCGGCAACGATAGCCGTACGGGGAAGAAAGGCAAACGACGTGTCGGCGCACCGGGCGGCAAGGTGAACGCCGCGCGTGGGCTCAGTGCATGCCCTTCATGTCCATGCCCTCGTGCATGGACGCGCCGGCCTTGGTTCCAGGCGCGATCTTCGTGCCGGGCGCGGTCTTGGCCGCCATGCCGCCGACGGCGAAGGTCACCGGCAGCGTACCGGCATGCTTGAAGGTCAGCGAGCCCTGGACGCTCTCGCCTTCCTTCAACTGCGCCTTGGGCTTGAGGAACATCAGGTGGTCGCCGCCCGGGCGCAGCGTCACGGTGGCGCCCGGCGCGATGGCGAGCCCGTCGTCGAGGCGGCGCATCTCCATGACCCCGTTCTTCATCGTCATGGTGTGGACCTGCCCCTCCGGCGCCATGGGCAGGCTCGCCGAGACCAGGGTTTCGGGCTCCTTGCCGGTGTTGGTGAGGGTGACGTAGCCGCCGGCCACCGGCGCCGTCCGGGGCGTCGCCCTCAGCCAGGCGTGCGAGACGGCGATCGGCGCGTCCGCGGCGTGAGCCGGCGCTGAGAGGAGGGTCGCGAGCGCGAGCGCCGCGGTCAAGGCGTGGATATTCATAGGTATGGCTCCTGGGATCGGAAGGAATGGCGCCGCTCGGATCGACGAGGGAATCTTCTACGCAACAAGACCGCCGATCACGTCCCGCACGCCGCTCGGTACATGCTGCGACGAAAGTCTTAATCTCAAGCCGAGCGGCACCCCGACACTGTTGTTCGAATAACACGGTGCCGAACGTCACGTCATGTTAGCAGTGGAGATCTCGATCTTCACCGGACATCGGCGATGCGTCCTCTTCGTGCCTTGGTTGTCGCCGTCGTTTCCATCGGGGCCGGCGCGGCCCACGCGCAGCAGGTCTCGAGCCTCTACTTCTTCGGCGACAGCCTGACCGACGAAGGCCGCAACGGCCGCACGGCGCCGGTGATCTGGGCAGAGGTCCTTCGCAACGACCTCTCGATCACCTCCGGCCAGAACTTCGCGATCGGCGGTGCCACCAGTGGCAATCAGGCCAGCGCCGTCTTCGGCAACTCGGGCTTCCTCGGCCAGGTCAACAGCTTCGTGGCGGGCGGCCCCTACACCAACGCCGGCGCAGGCGTGTGGATCGGCACCAACGACATCCAGCTCGGCAGCATCGCACATGTCCCGGCCGCCACCATCGCCGCGACCGCGACCCAGAACGTGCGCACGGGGCTCACCGCGATCGGGGGCGCCGGGGTCGGCACCGTGTCGCTGCTGGGCGTCTACGATCTCTCGCTCACCAACGCCTACGAGCTCGCCAACGCCGGCACGCCGGCGGTGCGCAACAACGCCGCCCAGGCCTCGCAGCTCTACAATGCGCAGCTCGCCTCGCTCGCCGTTCCGGGGGTCAAGGTCCAGTATTACGACATCGCCAACTTCATCAACCAGCTCCAGGTGAACGCGCGCGCCTACGGGTTCACGCAGATCCTGCCGCTCCAGCCCGGTCAGACCTGCAACGCCGTCTGCCAGCAGACCTCGATCTTCGATGACACGATCCACCTTTCATCGCGGACCCAGGCCTTGATCGGCGACTACGTCGCCAGCGGCAACCCGATCTACAACGCGGCCGGCTTCACCTATGGCGCGATCGAAAGCAACATCGCCAGCTCCGCGGCGGCGGCGAGCCTCGCGCAGCACCTCGCCGGCGCGGCGGCGGACCAGTTCAGCGGCTCTCTGGTCGACCGGCTCGATGCCATCCGCGGCCTCCCCTATTTGCCCATCGGCGGCGACGGCCGCCCCAGTCCATGGACGGTGTATGCCTACGGCGGCGCGGCGGGCGGCACCTTCGCGCGCGTGGGCACCCCCGCCAGCTTCCAGGGCGATCTCGACGCGACGCTGACCGGCGTCACCGCCGGCGTGGAATATCGGACGAGCCCGGCCATACGCTTCGGCGCCGCCTTCAACTACGCCCACTCCGACGTCAACCTTGAGAACACGATCGGCGCGCGCAGCCGTATCGACAGCTTCCAGGGCGCGCTCTACGCGTCGGCGAATTATCCGCGGCTGTTCGTCGACGGCATCGTCGCAGGCGGCTCGGCCTCGCTCGACCAGACCCGCGATGGCATCTTCGGCAGCCTGCACGCTTCGCCCAACGCCGGGCTCTTCACCGCGACGGGCCGGGTCGGCTACCTCGTGCCTGTCGGCCCGGTGAGGGTCGGCCCCGTCGGCGGCCTGCTCTACGCGCGCACGTCGGTGGGTGGCAGCACGGAAACCGGCCAGGCTTTCTACGCGGTCGGCTACGACCGGGCGACGATCAACAGCTTCTACGGCCAGGGCGGCGCCGAGCTGCGGCTCACCGATCCGTCCTTCCTCCTTATCGATCCCTTCGTCACGATCACCTACAATCGCCAATTCGAGCGCGGCGCCGGCAGCATCGGCTCCTACCTCGCGTTCCTGCCGACGCAAACGCTCTCGGGCGCCGCCTACAGCCCAAACCTGGACTTCGTGAAGGTGGCTGTGGGCTCGACCTTTGATCTCGGTCCGCGCTGGTACGGCACGGTGACGGTGTTCGGGCTGAAGGGGCAGGATAGCCTGGCAGCCGGCGGCGGCAACGTCGGTCTCGCCTACCGTTTTTAAGACGCCCGTTCAGTTGACCTCGTAGGCCCAGATGCGGAAGGCGCGCAGCTGGTGGGGGCCGAACGAGTTGATGAGCGGCACGTCGGCGGCATCTCGGCCGCGGGCGACGACGAGCCGGCCGATCCGCGGGATGTTGTTGCGCGGATCGAAGGTGCGCCACTGGCCGCCGAGGAACACCTCGATCCAGGCGGAATAATCCATGGGATCGACGATGGGAACGCCGATGTCGCCGAGGTAGCCGTTCACGTAGCGCGCCGGCATGTTCATGCAGCGGCAGAGCGCGATGGCGAGGTGGGCGAAGTCGCGGCACACGCCGGTACGTCCCTCGTAGACGTCATGCGCCGAGCGCCGCGAGTCCGGGGCCTGGTAGTTGAAGGTGATGTGCCCGTGGGCGAAGTCGCAGATCGCCTGGGCGCGAGCCCAGCCCGCAGGCACGTCGCCGAACATGTCCCAGGCGATCTGGCTCAGCCTGTCGGTCTCGCAATAGCGGCTGCCCATGAGGAAGACGAGGCACTCGTCGGGCAGCTCGGCGATCGGCGTCTCGGCGGCATCGACGACGACCGGATCGTGGAGGCCACTGTCGGCGATCGTGCCGTCGCCCCAGAGCTGGATATCGCCGACGGGCGCGGTGAAACGGGTGCAGGTGTTGCCGAAGAGATCGTGGTAGGTCGTCGTCGGCACGGACGGAACGCTGTGAGTGCTCTCGGGCACTCTGGCGTCGGCGGCGGCCCGTTCGTCGCGCACGCTGAGCATGGTGACCATCGGGGTCGGCTGGAAACAGTTCAAGGTGATGTCGTAGCCGTACCTGATCAGCATGATCGCCTTCCCGGAGCCGAGAGCACGATTGCCGAGGCCACCTCCCGGCTTAGCAGAATGCCGGCCATCGTGCGCGAGCGCGCGAGGCATCGCTGCTACCGGGACGGCCCGTGATGCCGCGCCGCCTGCTGCCCGGCAGGGCGCTGCCCCCCTACGCCTACCTTCCCGGGCGCCACCCGCATCCGGTGCGCGACCCCGGCGGGCACAGCCACGGCGTGCCGGAGGTGCACGACGATCCCGAGGCCCTGCTTCGGGGCATCGACCTCTTCGACCAGGGCTTCCCATGGGAGGCGCACGAGGCCTGGGAGCCGCTGTGGTTTGCCGCCGAACGAGGCTCGCCGCTGCGGGCGCTCTACAAGGGGCTGATCCTGCTCGCGGCCGCGGGCGTGAAGGTCCGCGAGGGCAAGTCCGTCCCGGCTCTCCGGCACGCCGAGCGAGCCGTGGCCTCGCTGCATAACGCCACCGGCGATGCCGCGGAGGTCTTTCGCGTGGCGGCAGGTTTGGCGCCGGACGAATTGGCCGAGAAGATCGAGGTCTTCTACTGCGGGCCGCTCCGCGCACTCGGCGCGGCCAATCCGGAGTTCGTCATCCAGGCCGGCTTCTGAGCAGTCGCGCTCCGACACTTGTCATTCCGGACCGAGCGACAGCGAAGGTCCGGAACCCATTGCGCTTTCCTCGAAGCGCCCTCTCGGCGAGCGCAATCGCTTCCGGGTTCGCCTGCGGCGCCCCGGAACGACACGCGTGACGGCGCCTAGGCCGGCGCCTGGAAGCGCAGCACGCGGTCGGTGGGAAAATCGTAGAGCCGGCCGGTCTCCTCCGAACTCGGCAGGCACAGGGCGACGATTTTCGGTGCAAGCTCCTCGGGCGTACGCAGCGTCGCAGGGTCCTCGCCCGGCATGGCCTGGGCGCGCATGCGAGTGCGCATCGGGCCGGGGTTCACCGCCATCACCCGCACCTTCGAGACGTTCATCGTCTCGGCGGCGTAGGTCCGCACCAGCGTGTCGACGGCGCCCTTGGTGATCGCGTAAGGGCCCCAGTAGGCTTTCATGTCGGCGCGGTGCGCGGCACCCGAGGTCAGCATCACGACGCGGCCGGCGTCCGAGGCGCGCAGCAGCGGATCGAGCGCGCGGATCAGGCGGAGGTTGGCGGTGACGTTGGTGGCCAGCAACTGGTCCCACTGCCTGGGCTCGACCTGCGCCAGCGGCGTCAGCGGCCCGAGCATCCCGCCATTGCCGACGAAGACGTCGAGGCGGTGCCAGCGCGCGGCGATGGCCTGGCCGAGCCGGTCGAGGCCCGGACCGTCCTTGAGGTCGCACGGCACCAGCGTCGCCTGCGAGCCGACAGCCTGGATCGCGTCGTCGAGTTCCTCCAGCGCGCCCTGCGTGCGGGCCAGCGCGACGACGTGCGCGCCGGCCCCGGCCAGGGCCAGGGCCGTGGCGTAGCCGATGCCGCGCGAGGCGCCGGTGACGAGGGCGACGCGGCCGGCGAGGGGTCTGGGATCGAGAGGCATGGACGGTCCGGCGGGAGGTGCGCCCGTTTAGCCGCATGCACCAGGCTTGTCATTTCGGGGCGTCTCTAAGGCGAGCCCGAAACGACGCTCAGCCAGCCTCCGCCAGCAGCGACAGCTGGCTGCGATGCTCGCCGATGACGTCGGTCAAGTAGGTCGGGTAGTCGCCTGTGAAGCAATGGTCGGTGAACTGCGGCCGCACGGGGTCGCGGCGTGGTTCGCCCATGGCGCGGTAGACGCCCTCGACCGAGAGGAAGGCCAGCGAATCGCAGCCGATGTATTCGCGCATCTCGTCGAGCGAATGCGTGGCGGCGAGCAGCTTCTCGCGCTCGGGCGTGTCGATGCCGTAATAGTCGGGGTGGGTGATCGGCGGCGAGGAGATGCGGAAATGGATCTCGCGGGCGCCGGCCTCGCGCATCATCCGCACGATCTTCACCGAGGTGGTGCCGCGCACGATCGAATCGTCGAGCAGCACGATGCGCTTGCCGGCGACGACCGCCTTGTTGGCGCTGTGCTTCATGCGGACGCCGCTCTCACGGTGCGACTGCGTCGGCTGGATGAAGGTGCGTCCGACGTAGTGGTTGCGGATGATGCCCAGCTCGAACGGGATCCCCGAGCCCTGCGAATAGCCGATCGCTGCAGGCACGCCGCTGTCGGGAACGGGGATGACCACGTCGGCGTCGACGCCAGTCTCCCGCGCCAATTCGGCGCCCATCGCCTTGCGCACGCCGTAGACCGAGCGGCCGTGCACCACGGAATCGGGCCGGGCGAAGTAGATGTACTCGAAGATGCAGGGACGCGGCGCGATGCGCGGGAACGGGCGCAGGCTCTCGACGCCGGTCTCGGTGATGACGACGATCTCGCCGTTCTCGACGTCGCGCACGAACCGCGCGCCGATGATGTCGAGCGCGCAGGTCTCGGAGGCCAGCATGTAGTGCCCGTCGAGTTCGCCCAGCACGAGGGGGCGGATGCCGAGCGGGTCGCGGGCGCCGATCAGCGCCTTGTTGGACAGGGTGACGAGGGCATAGGCGCCCTCCAGCTCGCGGAGCGCCTCGATGAAGCGCTCGATCACGCGCGACTTGCGGCTGCGGGCGACGAGGTGGAGGATGACCTCGGTGTCCGACGTCGACTGGTAGATGGCGCCGTCGCGGATCAGCTCGCGGCGCAGCGTCAGGCCGTTGGTGAGGTTGCCGTTGTGCGCCACCGCGATGCCACCGGTGTCGAGTTCGGCGAAGAGCGGCTGCACGTTGCGCAGGATCGTCTCGCCGGTGGTCGAGTAGCGCACGTGGCCCACGGCGGCGTTGCCCGGAAGCCGGGCGATGGTCGAGGCCTTGGAGAAGTGGTCGCTCACCAGGCCGAGGCGACGCTCGGAGTTGAAACGGTGCCCGTCGAAGGCGACGATGCCGGCGGCTTCCTGGCCGCGGTGCTGCAGGGCGTGCAGACCGAGGGCGGTGATGGCGGCGGCCTCGGGATGTCCGAATATGCCGAAGACGCCGCATTCCTCGCGCAGGCGATCGCCGTCCGGATCGAAGGAGGAACCTGCATTCTCGAGCCGGTGGGACTCGTGGGAGGCAGCGTCGTCGATCATCTCAACCCCGGGCGGGAGACGACCTCCGCGCCGACCATGAGCCGCGGTGCCTCTGCCGAACGTCATATGTCGCGGAACCTACATAATCCGAACGGTTCCGAATGCCAGCTTAACTTCCAGCCACGAAACGAACCTAAGGCTCTTTTCCACCATTCGCGTCGCCGCGGTCGCGTACCGGAGGCAGCGGCGCCGGCGAATCCTGCTCGGCGTCGGCCTTGCTGTTGTCGGGCTTCCCACCGGCGGCCGCACCCTCCGGCGGCGGCTCCTCGCCCGGCGCGCCCTTCTCCTTGATGAACTTGTTCAGGAGGTCGTGCGGCAGCATGGCCTGCATGTCGTCGCCGACGCTCTGCAGCGCCGGACGCATGCGCGCGTCGCGCACCCAGACCGGCCATTTGTCGGTGGCGGTGTCCAGCTTGGCGAAGAACACGAAGGCGATGACGCACAGGATGAAGCCGCGGGCAGCTCCGAAGAGGAAGCCGAGCGTGCGATCGAGCGCGCCGACCTTGGAGTCGAGCACGGCATCCGACAGGTTCACGGTGATGATCGAGACGAGAATCAGCGCCACGAAGAAGATGATCGTGCCGGCGGCGAGCGCGGCGATCCAGTCCTTGGCGAAGAAGGAGTACGGCTTCAGGTACGGCACGAGGTAGGGGTAGAGATAGACGCCGGCCGCCGCCGCCGCGATCCAGGACGCGATGGCGAGGATCTCGCGGGTGAAGCCGCGCAGCATGGCGAGCAAAGCGGAGATGAAGATCACCGCGAGCAGGCCGAGATCGAGATAGGAGGGCATGCCCGGACCTTGAGGTGGCGTGGGCCGCGCCGCCTCGACGAGCGCGCGAGCCTATTGTGCGAGCGAGCTTATAGCGAAGGTTGCTGCCGTCGTCACGCGCTGCGCCGGCTGTCCACACCGGGCTTTGGGGAGGGGCGCAGCGGCACCGGAACGGCACCCTCGCCCCGCGGCGGCCTCGAGGCGTCGCCCGTCGGCCGAACGTCACTCGTCGGGGCGACGATGCGGGCGACCAGCGCGCCGACGTGCTCGCAGGCGAGCAGCGCGAGCCCCTCGACACTCGCCTCGATCCGCGGCGCGACGGCGCGGGCGAAGCCGAGCTTGGCCGCCTCCTTGAGGCGTGCCGCGGCATGGGCCACGGGGCGCACCGCACCGGACAGCCCGACCTCCCCGAAGAACACGACATCCGACGGCAGGGCGCGGCCGCTGAGCGACGACACCAGCGCCGCCGCCGCCGCGAGATCGGCCGCCGGCTCGTTAACCCTGAGGCCGCCGGCCACGGTGAGGTAGATGTCGTGCTGTCCGAGCTTCAGCCCGGCGTGGGCCTCCAGCACGGCGACGATCATGGCCAGCCGCGAGGGCTCCCAGCCGACCACCGCGCGGCGCGGGGTGCCGAGCGAGGTCGGCGCCACCAGGGCCTGGATCTCGACCAGCAGGGGGCGTGTCCCCTCCATACCGGCGAAGACGGCGGCACCGGGCGTGGCACCGTCGCCGTGGGCGGCGAGGAACAAGGCGGAGGGGTTGGGCACCTCGGCCAGGCCGCCGCCGGTCATCTCGAAGACGCCGATCTCGTCCGTAGGGCCGAAGCGGTTCTTGATCGCGCGCAGGATGCGGAAGTCGCGTCCACCCTCGCCCTCGAAGCCGAGCACGGCGTCGACCATGTGCTCCACGACGCGCGGCCCGGCGATCTGTCCGTCCTTGGTGACGTGGCCGACGAGGATCACCACGGCGCCGCTGGTCTTCGCCAGCCGGATCAGCGCCTGTGCCGCGCCGCGGACCTGGCTGACGGTGCCGGGCGAGGCCTCGATCGCATCGGTCCACATCGTCTGGATCGAATCGATCACCACCAGCGCGGGACGCCGCCCTTGCGTAAGCGTGGCGACGATGTCCTCGACACCGGTCTCGGCGGCGAGCTCCACGGCTGCGTCGGCGAGGCCGAGCCGGACGGCGCGCAGCCGCACCTGGTCCATCGCCTCCTCGCCGGAGATGTAGCAGACCCGCTCGCCGCGTCGCGCGAGCGCCGCGCAGGCCTGGATCAGCAGCGTCGACTTTCCGATCCCCGGCTCGCCGCCGAGCAACAGCACCGATCCGGCGACGAAGCCGCCACCTGTGACACGATCGAACTCGGCGATGCCGGTCTTGAGCCGCGGCTGCGGCGCCTCGGCCGAGGCGAGATCGCCCAGCGCGAACACCCTGCCCTTGCGAGCCCCGCGGGCGGCTTGCGCGCCGATACCGGCTGCACCGCCCTCCTCCGTCATAGAGTTCCAGGCACCGCACGCCTCGCAGCGCCCCTGCCAGCGCGGCGCGACGTTGCCGCAGCCCTGACAGACGAAGGTGGTACGCAGCTTGGCCATGTGCGCAGATTAGAACAAAACAGGATCGTCAACAAGCCTGCTTCAGCGTTGCGGCCAAGTCCACGAGGTCGGATCAGCGTCTTGTACGACCGTTTCGCCGAACTCTTTCCGCAGTGCGACCTCGCACATCTCCGGCGCGGCATCACGCAACGCCGCCGTCAGCGCCGCGGCATGCGTCACCAAGACGATCTGCGAGCGCCCGGCCGCTGTCGCGATCAGCCGGCCGAGCGGCGGCAGCAGATCGGGGTGCAGGCTGGTCTCGGGTTCGTTCAGAATCATCAGTTCGGGCGGGCGCGGCGTCAGCAGCGCCGCGACGAGGAGCAGGTAGCGCAGTGTGCCGTCCGACAACTCGGTGGTGGCGAGCGGACGCAGCAGACCGTGCTGGCGCATGGTCAGGTCGAAAAGGCCGTCCGAAGACGCGACGGCGACGCTCGAGCCCGCGAACGCGTCGTCTATGGCGGCGGCGAACGCGGCCTCGTCCCCGATCTCGAGGATCGTCTGCACCGCCGCGGCGAGATCGGCGCCGTCGTCGGCGAGCACCGGCGTCCGGGTGCCGACCTGGCGGCGTCGCGCCGGCGCCTCGGCGTCGGTGCGCAGGTGGTCGTAGAAGCGCCATCCCCGCAGCCGCTCGCGCAGGTCGAGCAGCTCCGGCGCCTGTCGCGGATCGGCGCAGTGCGTCATCATGCTGTCGACTGAGGGCAGGCTCGTGTGAACGGCGCGGAACGTGCCGTCCTCGCCACGCACGTGGACGCCCGGGCCGCGGCGCTTGGCGATCTCGTTGCTACGGCCGAGCCGCTGCCCGAACCACAGGCTTTCGGCCTTGATCTCGGGGTCGCGCGAGAACATCGATGGTGGAATGGGCAACGGGAGACCAAGGTCGATCGCGTAGCCGTAATCTTCGGCGGCGAAGCCGAGCTTGAGGCTGACCGGCTCCTTACGGGCGAGGCCCTGCACCGGAAGCACGCCGGCTTTCACCTCGCGCGAAAACGTCTCGGGCCCCGCCCACAGCGTCGAGGGCAACCCGCCTTCGAGCGCCAGGGAGGCGACGGCGCGTCCCTGCGCGATCGCTGCCAGCAAGCGCAGCGCGCGATAGAGGCTCGACTTGCCGCTGCCGTTGGCGCCGGTCACCACCGTGAGTGGCGCGAGATCGAGTCTGAGGTCGCGTAAAGACCGATAGCCGGCGATCGCGAGACGTGTGATCATTTGGCATGAACCGCAATTTCGCCGGGCGGGCTTGGGAAGGGATGGCGGTGAGCAAGCGCCTCAACCCGATGTATGTCTATCCGACCGTGGCCGCTTGGCGCGCCGATGTCGCCGTGCATGCCGTCGGCATGGTGCTCGCGCTTGTCGGAGGTGTTGTGATCTTCTCGCTGGCCCTTGCGCTCGGCGCAGCGCACGCGACCGCCATAGGCATCTACGCCGCCGGCTTCGTGCTGATGCTGGCCTTCTCCGCCGCCTACAACTTCTCGCGCGGCACGCTCCGACCCCTGTTCCGTCGGCTCGATCATTCCGGCATCTTCCTCATGATCGCCGGCTCGTACACGCCTTTTACAACGATCGCGCTCAAGGGCGGTTGGGCCTGGGGCATGACGACCGCAGTCTGGACCATCGCCGGGCTCGGCATCCTCGGCAAGATCTTCGTGCCGCATCTGCGCGAAGGACTCTGGATCGCGCTCTACCTCCTGCTGGGCTGGATCGTCGTGTTCGCCCTCGGGCCTGTCAGCGAGGCGCTGTCGACGCCGGCGCTGGTGCTGCTCGTCGTAGGCGGCCTGGTCTACACCGCCGGGATCATCTGGCACGTGAAGGAAGACCTGACCTTCTCACGCTCGATCTGGCACGGCCACGTCGTCGCCGGCGCCGGCGTGCACTGGGCGGCGATCCTCATCGGCACTGTTCTGCCGGCACTGGCGCGGTAGCGCAGTCCACCACGACCGTCATGCCGGGACTTCGCGCAGCGAGACCCAAACGCGTGAGCTTGGTGCTGTCCCTCGTCGATCCGCGCTCACCGATTCCTGGTTCGCCTTCGACGCCCCGGAACGACGAAGGTTGAGGGAAACCTACTCCACGTTCTGCACCTGCTCGCGCAGCTGCTCGATCTCGACGCGCATCTCCATCCCGAGAGTGGTGAGCGCGGCGTCGTCGACCTTGGCGCAGAAGGTCGTGGCCTCGCGGCTCATCTCTTGGGCGAGGAAGTCGAGGCGGCGGCCGATCGGGCCGCCCTGCGCCAGCAGCCGGCGGGCTGCGGCGACGTGGGCCTGCAGCCGGTCGAGCTCCTCGCGGACGTCTGCTTTGGCGGCGAGGATCAGCGCCTCCTGATGTAGCCGGTCCGGATCCAGCGTGCGGCGCTCCGCCAGCGTCGCGATCGTCGCGGTGAGCTTGGCGCGGACCGCTTCGGGCGTGCGCTGCGGCGCGGCGTCGGCCGCAGTGGTGAGTCTGGCGATGGCGGCGAGCCTCGCCTCGCACACGTCGCGCAACGCCGCCCCCTCGACCTCGCGCATCGCGACGAGCGCGTCGAGCGCCACCTCGAGGCCGGCGGCGCAGGCAGCCTTCAAAGCCTCCGCAGCGGCGGGATCAGGCACGCGCTCGGCGGTCTCGATCATGCCCGGCAGCGCGAGCAGGCCGTCGAGCGTCGCCGGCCCGATACCGGGGGGCAGCGGCACGTCGCCTAGCGCCCGCGCCAGAACGGCGAGCTTCTCGGTATCGACGCGCAGCTGCACCGGCTGCTTCTCGCGCGTGACGGTCAACGAGACGTGGCAGGTGCCGCGGGCGAGGCGAGCACCGATGCGCTTGCGCGCTTCGATTTCGAGCGGGTCGAAACCAGCCGGCAGGCGCAACCGCAGGTCGAGACCCTTGGCATTGACGGTCTTGAACTCCCAGGTCCAACGCGCCATGCCGCTGTCGTCCGCGACCTGGGCGAGTCCGGTCATGCTACGGACGGCGCCGGGAGCCGGCGCCGGCTCAGTTGTGGACAAGATCGACCGGGATCGTCTTCGCGGTGTTGAGGTCGTAGCTCTTGTTGCGTAGCGGATCGAGCGGCGTGTTCTCGGAGGCGTCGTAGATCTTGGGGTGGGCGGGCGGCGCCTTGATCGGCGCGGCCGGCGCGCTCTCGCCGTCGGGATCGCCGAAGAGATCGGGATGAGCGGCGCCCCCGACGTCGAGCGAGGCGGCACGCGTCTCGCGCGTGGCCACGGGGTGCGCGGCGAGCGTCGCCGCCGGCGTCGTCGCGGGTGTCGGCGTCTGCGCCACGGCAGTGGTCGCCGCCGCGGGGCTCTCGGTGATGGGCCCGTCAAGCAGGTCGACAGTCGCCGTCGCCTTGGCCTGCCCGTCGGAGAAGGCGAAGCTCATGTCGTCGAGATTGGCGTAGCGGGTGGGGTCCTGTCGCGGCAGAGGCGCCTTCGTACCGGGTTTGGCGGCCGACGGAACACCGTGCTCTTCCGCCGCCGCGATGCGGTCGATGTCGTGGTTCGCAGTAGGATCGGTGAAGAGCGTGCGCTGCCCGAGGCTCATGCTGGCGACCGCCGTCGGGAGCACACCGAAGGCGGCGTCGTCGCCGGCGTCGCTGCGCTGGTCGCCCGGCTTGCCCGACGGCGGCTGCGTCGCCGTCGGCGACAGCTTGTCCACGTCCACCTTGTCCTTGGCGACGCGCTCGATCTGGCGCCAGCGCTGAACGTTGCGGTTGTGCTCCTCGACCGTGCCGGAGAAGGCGTGGCCGCCGGAGCCGTCCGCGACGAAATAGAGGTCCAGCGTGCGCGACGGGTTGGCCACGGCCTCGAGTGCGGCGCGGCCGGGATTGTCGATCGGACCCGGCGGCAGCCCGTCGATCTGGTAGGTGTTGTAGGGCGTCCGGCGATCGAGCTCTGAGCGCGTGATCGAATGGCCGAGCGTGCCTTGTCCCGCAACGAGGCCGTAGACGATCGTTGGGTCGGACTGCAGCCGCATGTGCTTGCGCAGCCGGTTGATGAACACGCCGGCCACGCGCGAGCGTTCGTCGGCCTTACCGGTCTCCTTCTCGACGACGGAGGCGAGGGTGACCATGTCGTATGGCGCGCGCAGCGGCAGATCGGGGGCGCGACGCGCCCAGATCTGCTCGACCATCTTGCGGTTGGCCTCCTGCATGCGAATGATGATCGCGGAGCGGGTCTCGCCGCGATACACCTTGTAGGTGTCGGGCATCAGCGAGCCTTCGCGCGGCACGTCCCTGATGTCGCCGACGAGCAGGTCGCTCTCCTTGAGGCGCTGCACGATCTGCTGGCTGGTCAGCCCTTCCGGCACCGAGAACGGATGCAGGTACTGCTTGCCGGACACCAGCGTGTCGATCACCTCCTGGAGGCTGGCGTGCGCCTTGAAGAGGTATTCGGCGGCCTTGACCTGGCCGCGCTTGCCCGTGCCGGTCAGCACGATGTTGAGGGCGAGCGGGCTGTCGATGACGCCTTCGCTCGCGAGCTTGTCGATGATGTCCGGCAGGTCGGTATGCGGCGCGATGTAGACGATCTTGTTGGCCGTGAGCGGCCCCGGCTCCTGGAGGCGGGACCGACCCAGGGTGAAGAGAGCGAGCGCGCCGACTGCGACGATGGCCAAGAACGACATGAAGCCCGAGAGCATGGACAGCGTCGGGCGCCGCTTCTTCGGCGGCCTCGGCGGCGGCGGAGGCGGCGCCTCCGGCTGCAGCGCTTCGTTGGGGCTTTGCGGCGTCATCGCGCGAACCGGGTCCTCAAAACGTCATCATCCGCGCAGCGCCGAACGAGGCGCGCCCCAAGCCCATTCACGGCTAAGCCGCCAATATGGCAAAAGAGGGAATTTACCTGGTGCGCCGCGGCACCTGCCGATCAAGCGGCATGGGTCAGGATGAGGCAGGCGTTGGTCCCACCGAAGCCGAAGGAATTCGAGAGCACGAACTCGACGTCGCGCTTTCGCGCCTCGTGCGGCACCAGATCGATACGGGCGAAGTCCGGTGGGTTGTCGAGATTGACCGTCGGCGGCACGATCTGGTCGCGCAGGGCCAGCACCGAGAACACCGCCTCGACGGCACCTGCGGCGCCGAGGAGGTGGCCGATCGCCGACTTCGTCGAAGACATCGACAGCGAGTTGGTTCCCTCGCCGAGCAATCGCTGCACGGTGCGAAGCTCGATCTCGTCGCCGAGCGGCGTCGAGGTGCCGTGAGCGTTGATGTAGTCGATATCACGCGGCTCGATGCCGGCCCGCTTGATCGCCGCCTGCATCGCGCGGTAGGCGCCGTCGCCGCTCTCGGCCGGCGCGGTGATGTGATAGGCATCACCCGACATGCCGTAGCCGATCACCTCGGCGTAGATCTTGGCGCCGCGCGCTTTGGCATGCCCGTATTCCTCGAGCACAACGGCGCCGGCGCCCTCGCCCATGACGAAGCCGTCGCGGTCGCGATCGAACGGGCGCGACGCCTTTTCCGGAGCGTCGTTGAAATTGGTCGATAGAGCCTTGCAAGCGGCGAAGCCCGAGATGCCCATCCGGCTGATCGTCGCTTCGCAGCCGCCGGCGACCATTACGTCGGCATCCCCGAGCGCGATCAGCCGCGAGGCGTCGCCGATGGCATGGGTGCCGGACGAGCAGGCCGTGACGCAGGCGTGGTTCGGACCGCGAAGCTTGTGCTTGATCGACACGTAGCCGCCGGCGAGGTTGATCAGCCGCCCGGTGACGAAGAACGGCGAGACGCGACGCGGCCCCTTCTCGTGGAGAATCACCGCCTGGTCGGCGATGCCGTTCAGGCCGCCGATGCCGGCGCCGAAATAGACGCCCGTGGCAATCTGGTCGGCGTCACTTTGCGGATGCCAGTCGGCGTCGTCGAGGGCCTGGGTCGCCGCCCCCATCGCGAAGAGGATGAAGTCATCGACCTTGCGCTGGTCCTTGGGATCCATCCACTGGTCGGGGTTGAACGTGCCGTCGGTGCCGTCGCCGCGTGGAACGGGCATGGCGATGCGACAGGCGAGATCGTCCACCTTGAAGGTCGTGATCGGCTTCGCCGCGCTTTCACCGGCGAGCAGGCGCTTCCAGGACGCCTCGACGCCGCACGCCAACGGCGACACCATGCCTAAACCCGTGACGACGACCCTTCGCATCCCAAACTCATGTCATGATCGAACGTAATGCCAACGCCGACGGCGCCGGTGCGTGAGCAAGCCGGCGCCGTGGTGCAGATTCAACGAACCTAGGGGCTTATGACTGCGCGGCGGTGGCCTTGTCGAGGAACTTCACGGCATCACCCACGGTGACGATGGTCTCGGCGGCATCGTCCGGGATCTCCACACCGAACTCTTCCTCGAAGGCCATCACCAGTTCCACGGTGTCCAGCGAATCGGCGCCGAGATCTTCGATGAAGTTGGCGTTGTCGGTGACCTTGTCGGCGTCCACTCCGAGGTGCTCGATCACGATTTTCTTCACGCGGTCGGCCACATCACTCATCGTCTTCGATCCTTATCTGTCGCGGCCGTCAGACCGTTTCTACGGAGCGCAACCGCGTTCCCCGCAAGCTTCACTAGAGTTCGCGCCCGCCCAAGTCGAGCGCCGCGCCCTCGTTTTCGCCGTCGTACCTACCGGACAAGCGGCGCTGCCTAGCACACTCGCGACGGCAGCGCGAGATGGCCGGGCGGCCTGCGATGGGTCGTCAGATCATCGCCATCCCGCCGTTCACGTGGAGCGTCTGCCCGGTGACGTAGGCGGCCTCGGCGCTGGCCAGAAACACAGCGCAGGCGGCGACGTCCGACGGCTGGCCGAGGCGACCCATCGGCACGGCGCCGAGGATCGCGGTCTTCTGCTTGTCGTTGAGGACGTCGGTCATCGGCGTCTCGATGAAGCCCGGCGCGATGCAATTCGCCGTAACGTTGCGCGTCGCCGCCTCCATTGCCAGGCTCTTGGTCAACCCGACCGTACCGGCCTTCGAGGCGGCGTAGTTGGCCTGTCCAGCGTTGCCGGTGGTGCCCACGACGGAGGTCACGGCGATGATGCGGCCGTAGCGCCGGCGCATCATGCCCTTGAGGCAGGCGCGGGCCAGCCTGAAGCCGGTGGTGAGATTGACCGCGATCACCTGATCCCACTCCTCGTCGCGCATGCGCATGAAGAGGTTGTCGCGGGTGATGCCGGCATTGTTGACGAGGATGTCGACCGGCGCCCCCGCTGCCGCCTCCGCGGCCGGCACGAGGCCCTCGACGGCGGCGGCGTCGGCGAGGTCGCACGCCACGACGCTGACGCGCTCGCCGAGGTCGCCGGCCACCCCGTCGAGCGCGTCGCGCCGCGTCCCCGAGATCACCAGGGTTGCGCCTTGACCGTGCAACGCGGCGGCGATGGCGCGACCGATGCCGCCGCTGGCGCCGGTCACCAGCGCGGTCTTGCCCGTCAGGTCGAACATGAAGTCTCCCAGCGCTCTCAGACGGCGCTCTTGTAGGCCTCGATCTCGGCCGGCACACCGACCGAGACGCCGGTCGCACTGGACGCGACCCGCTTGACGAGGCCGGACAGCACGCGGCCGGCGCCACATTCGACGAATTGCGTGACCCCTTGCCCGGCCATGAAGCCCATGCACTCGCGCCACCGCACCGTGCCGGTGACCTGGGCGACGAGCAGGTCGCGGATCATGGCCGGATCGGTGACCGGCTGCGCAGTGACGTTGGCGACGAGCGGAACGACGGGCGCCCGCAACGGCGCTTCGGACAGCGCTGCAGCCATGGCCACGGCCGCCGGCTGCATCATCGCGCAGTGAAACGGAGCCGAGACCGGCAGCAGGATGGCGCGCCTGATGCCCATGCCCTTCGCGATCTCGATGGCGCGTTCGACGGCCGCCTTGGCACCGGAGACCACCACCTGACCGCCGCCGTTGTCGTTGGCGACTTGGCAGACCTCGCTCGCGGTCGCGGCCTCGGCGGCGATCGCGGCGGCGGCCTCGGGCTCGGCCCCGAGCAACGCCGCCATGGCACCGGCTCCGACCGGCACGGCTTTCTGCATGGCGTCGCCGCGCAGTCGCAGCAGCCGCGCCGTGGCCGCGAGCGGCAGCGCGTCAACGGCGGCGAGCGCGGAATATTCGCCCAAGGAGTGTCCGGCGACGAAGGCGGCATCTCGGGCAAGGTCCAACCCGGTCTTGGCGCGCAAGACAGCGATCACGGCGAGGCTCACCGCCATCAACGCCGGCTGAGCGTTGGCGGTCAGCGTCAGCTCCGCCTCCGGCCCCTCGAACATCAAGGTCGAAAGCGGCTGGCCCAACGCTTCGTCGACCTCGGCGAACACGGCCCTTGCCTCAGGATAGAGGTCGGCCAGCGCCTTGCCCATGCCGACGGCCTGGGACCCCTGGCCGGGAAACATGAAGGCCTTCATCGGGCGGGACGGAAGCTGAGCAGCGACATGGGCGCGCCTGCTCGCATCGGGGTCCGACGAAGTCAAGCGAGGCGAATGGTGCGCCTCATGCCCGGTTCATCGATCGCGCGGTTCGTAATCGCGATACCGCGTAAGGTCTAACGGAGGCCGTTCAGCCTGCTGATGAGGTCGTTCGTCTTGTCGAGCTGGAGCGCCGAGAGCGAGCGCAACGCGGGGTCGTCGCCCTGGCTGGCGTAATCGCGATACAGGGCGACCAGCTGTCTAAGGGCATTACGCTGCGTAAGCTTGTAGAAGGCGTCGAAACGCTTGCCGCTGAGGGTTTTGAGCGTGTCGAAATCAGCGTCCTGCGACGGCAGCAGCGTGGTCTTGGGCGCCGGAACGACCACCGGTGCGAGCCGCTCGACCGCAACCGATCGTCCGGTCAGCAGGCTGCCGTCGACGAGCTTGGACATGTCGCCGGCCATCTTGTCGAGCGGGTTGCGCTCGGCCTGTGGCGCCGTCCCAAGGGCCGCGCTAGCTCCCGCCGACGTGTTGGACTGCCACCAGGCGACGAAGGTGTTGTCGACGATCGTCTCCCGTGCCGCGACGTCCTGCGCGTAGGCCTTGATGCGGCGGCTCGCCGAGCGCTCCAGCGCCAGGCGGCTCGACTTGTCGAGAAAGTCGACGTTGGGCTTGGCATTGGCAACGAACGCGTCGGTCAGCTGCGAGGCGAACGACGGCGGTGCGATCACGGCGAGGCCAAAGGTGGCGAGACCAAGGACGACAAGTCTGGAGATATTCATGGCGGGAAGCCTTCCTGCCCGAAGTCCGAGCTTGACAACAAGATTACGCCATAAAATCGTATCGTGGCGTAGGAGTTCCAAAGCTCGGTGTCGCTTCAGGTGCGTTCTTGTCTCTCGCGCTGCGCCAAGCTCGCCGCCAGCGCCAGCGCCAACGCGATCAGACACGCCACCAACACCATGATCCCGGGCCAACCGAACCGCGTCCAGGCTAGGCCGCCGAGCGAGCCGAACAGGCTCGAGCCGACGTAGTAGGCAAAGAGGTAGAGCGAGGCCGCCGCCGCCCTTGCCGTCTCTGCGCGCCGGCTGACCCAACCGCTGGCGATCGCGTGGGCGCCGAAGAAGCCGCTGGTGAAGATCGCGATGGCGACGATCGAGATCACGAGGCTCGGCGTAGCGGTCAGAGCGAGCCCCAGTGCCATCAAAGCCATGGCCGAGACCATCATGCGACCCCGTCCGTAGCGGCCGCCGAGCCGCCCGAACCAAGCCGAAGCCGGGCCGCCGAGCAAATAGACGAGGAAGATGGCTCCGGCGAAGCCTTGGCCAAGATCGAAGGGCGGCCCGATCAGCCTGAAGGACAGATAATTGTAGGCAGTGACGAAGCCGCCCATCAGCAGAAAGCCGACGGCGAAGAGCTGCGCTAGGCCTGGGTCGCGAAGATGATCGGCGAAGGCGCGTCCGAGATGGCGCAGCGAGACGTCCGCCTCCGGCTCGAAGCGGCGGGAGGGCGGCAGCAAAGCGGTGAACAGTGCGGCTGCGGCGATGCCGAACAAGCCCATCATGCCAATGGCGATGCGCCAGCTCTGCGTCCAGTCGATCAGCGCCCCGGTGCCGACGCGGCCGAGCATGCCGCCGTAGGCGTTGCCTGCGATGTAGAGCCCCATGGCACCGCCGAGGTCGCGCGGATGCACCTCTTCGGCGAGGTAGGCCATCGCCACCGCCGGCACGCCGGCGAGCGCGACACCGGTCAGCGCGCGCACCGCGAGCAGCACGCCCCAGCTCGGCGCAAAGGCGCAGGCCACCGTCAGCACGCCGACGGCGAAGAGCGAGGCCGCCATGATCGGCTTGCGCCCGCGCGTGTCGGAGATGCGGCCGGCAACGAGCATGGCGACGGCGAGGGTTGCGGTGCTGACCGACAGCGACAGGCTCGAAACGGAGGGCGAGACGCCGAGGTCGCGCGAGAACACCGGCAGCAGCGGCTGCACGCAGTAGAGCAGCGCGTAGGTCGAGAAGCCGGCGGCGACGAGCGCCAGGGTCACGCGGCGGAACTCGGGCGTCTTCGCGCGCAGGAACAGGTCGGTCGAGCCGGCGAGCGCGACGGTCTTTGCCTCTTCGAGAAGGGCTTCGTGCGGCGATTTCGGCATCTCGCTCATCGCTCAACCCTTGAAGCGGGTCTCCTCGAAGCTCGGCACCTCCACAGCGAAGGCGTCGAGCCAGGCGACGAGCTTCGGGTGACCCGGGCGCCAGCGGCCATCCATCCGCAGGTCGAGGAAGCCGAGCGCGCAGGCGAGTGCGATGTCGGCGACGGAGCGCGACCCTTCCGGTTGGCGCCGTTCGAACGCGTCCAACGCCCGCTCCACCTTGCCGGCCTGTCGCTCCACCCAGAAGGCCTCGCGCTTGGCCTCGGGCCGAAAACGCACCTCGTAGACCTGCAGCACGGTCGCATCGAGCATGCCGTCGGCCAGCGCCTGTTTCGCCAGCACGCGCCAGCGCGCCTCGCCTGGTGGCGGAATGAGGCGACCGCCGCCAGCGCGATGGTCGAGGTATTCGAGGATTACCGCGCTGTCCTGGAGAACGAGGCTGTCCTCGATCACCAGGACCGGGATCTTGCCGAGAGGATTGCGATCGTAGAGCGCGTCCTCGAGGTTCATGAAGTCGGTCGGCACCAGTTCGATCTCGTCGGCGAGACCGAGCATCGCGGCGCCGATTCGCACCTTGCGGGCGGCCGGCGAGGTCGGCGAGATGTGCAGCTTCATCAAGGCGGTGTCTCCGATCAGGCGGCGCCGAGCCGCTCCACCAACGCGCTGCCGCGCCCCGCGCCGAGCTGTCGAGCAAGGGCCGGGAGAAGGCAAGCCGCCTCCTCCGCGAGCACGTAGGGTGGGTTGACGACGAGGAGGCCGCTGGCGGCGAGCGGACCGTCGCCGCCGCGCGGACCGACGACGAGTTCCAGGCGCAGCGCGTCGGCAATCCCGGCGCCGACGAGCGCAGCGGCGAGCCGCTCGGGGCCGCGACGGTCCTTGACCGGATACCAGGCGGCATAGGTGCCATCGGCCCATTTCTTGTGCGCGCCTACCAGGGCGTCCGCGAGCCGGTCGAACTCGTCAGCCGCCTCAAAAGGCGGGTCGATCAGCACGAGGCCCCGTCGCTCCACCGGCGGCACGAACGCGTTGAGTGCGACGTAGCCGTCGAGCTCGATGACCTTGACGCGAGCATCCTTGCCGAGCGCCTTCCCCAAAGCGAGACGAGCCTCGGGACGCGTCTCGCAGGCGATCAGGCGATCGAACGGCCGCATCAGCGCCTGGGCGATCAGCGGCGAGCCGGGGTAAGGCGCCTTGCCTTCGCGCGCGCTGCCGACGACGGCGAGGTAGGGCGCGAGCAGGTCGCGAGCCCGGCGCTCCATCGTGGCGGAATCGACGCGCCCGATGCCGGCGCGCCATTCGCCGGTGCGCGCCGCCGCGGCGCCCCCGAGATTGTAGCTCCCGCTGCCGGCATGCGTGTCGATGACCCGGAACGGCGCCGGCTTGCGCGAGAGATAGATCAGGATGCGGGAGAGCACCGCATGCTTGAAGACGTCCGCGTGGTTGCCGGCGTGGAACTCGTGGCGGTAGTTCATCGCGTGCCCAGCGCGATGGCCGGCGCCGGCGCCGGCTTGAGTTGCCGAGGCAGTCCTGCCGTCACCAGCACTACCGCGTCGCATGCGGCGGCCATGGCCTGGTTGAGCCGCCCCTGGGCATCGCGGAAGTTCCGGCCGAGTGGCGTCTCTGGCACGATACCGGCACCGACCTCGTTCGACACGAAGATCGTCGGTCCAGCGAGGTGACGGACATGCCCCGCGAGTTCGATCTCCGCCACGGCCGGATCGTCGCCACGCAGCATGAGGTTGCTGAGCCACAGTGTCAGGCAGTCGACGAGCACGATGCGGCCCGGCTGCGCCAAGCCAGTCAGCGCGTCCGCCAAGTCGTAGGGCACCTCGTGCGTGGTCCAGCCGGCCCCGGCGCGGGCTGCGACGTGCAGCGCGATGCGCTCGCTCATCTCCTCGTCCCAGGCCTGAGCTGTGGCGAGGAACACCGGCGTTCGCCCCGAGCTTTCGGCCAAGCGCTGGGCGTAGCCGCTCTTGCCCGAGCGCGCACCACCGAGCACGAGCAGGCTCGCCGTCGCTCTGTCCATGGTCGGTTCATCCATCCCCGTCTATCTCTCCGCCCATTGCTCGCCCGCTGTGGCACCGCTAACCGCACCGGGTCGCCTCGACAAGAAACGGCCCACCCATGCTCTCGCGTCGCAACATCCTGAAGCTGGCCGCCGCGCTGCAGCTTTGGCCGCTCGCCCGCGCGCAAGCCGATACGGCCGCCTCAGAGCCGAACGTGCCAGGCGTCAAGCTTGGGCCGACCCAGCCTTTCAGCTGGGACCTTCTGAAAGGGCGCGCCAAGGCGCTCGCCGCGAGCCCTTACCAGGCACCGCCGACGCCCGATCCGTCGATCGTCAAGACGATGGACTACGATGTCGCCAAGAACACCAAATACGATCTCGACCGCGCTCTCGACGCCAAAGGTCCCTTTCCGGTCACCTTTCTCGCCGTCGGCCTGCTCTCGCCCAAGTCGGTGGCGATGTACGCGCTCGAAGGCGGCGGCGCCCGCGAGGTGATCTTCCAACCCGAGGATTTCATCACGCCCTTAGACAGCCCGCTGCGCAAGCTCGCCGCGGAGCCGCCGCCTTTCGCCGGGTTCGAGTTGAGGCAGGCCGCTGACAAGCCGGAGCAGCGCGAGCACGAGGGTTGGGCGCGTTTCATCGGCGGCTCCTACTTCCGTGCGGTGGGTGAATCCAACCAGTTCGGCCTCTCCGCCCGGGGCCTCGCCCAGAACTCGGGCGTCGCGATCCCGGAGGAGTTCCCCGACTTCACCCATTTCTGGATCGGCGAGG